>NZ_JBFULV010000006.1:0-115035 GCF_054049715.1 Rhizobacter sp. P5_C2
CCAATAGGGACGGGGCGCCGGAGCTGGCTGGATTCATGGCCCGCGTGCGCAGCACGCTTCGTGAACTGACTGTCGCCGACTGTTTGACCACAACGAACGAAGTGAGTGACGGGAGTTTCGGCGACGGGCCATGAAGCCAGTCAGCGGAGGGAAGTCTTCGCCCCGACAGGGGCGAAGACCGGCCCGTCTGGCGAGCCACGGACTCCCCGTCAGCGCCTTTGCCGCGCCGACCTCAGCGAACACCCCAGCCGAAGAAGCGCGCCACTTCCTCGCGCCGCTTCAAGGTATCGGCAACGCCCAACGCGACCAGCTCACGCGTGTACGGCGCCTCGAACAGCAGATAGCTCGCCAGCGCCGCGCCGCGCGTGTCGGCCCCGCGCCCCGAGACCCCCACGCCGCGCAGCAGCGCGCGCACCGGTGCCGGCAGGCTCGCCAGGTGCTTGGCTGCGAGATCGTCCAGCCGCTCGCTCGGCGCGATCACCAGCACGTCGATCGGCCGCAGGCTGGTGCGTGCGAGGGCTTCGGGCGGCAGCAGCGACAGCGTGTTGTTGACCCGCTGCAGCCGCTCCACGTCCACCGCCAGCGCATCGAGAAAGATGTTCGACAGCGCATGGCCCGCGATCTGCGCGATGTTCGGGTAGTCGCCGTTCACCTGCCGGCGCCCCGGCGGCTCGTGCATGCGGCCGGCACCGACCACCAGGATGCGGCTCGCGCCCAGGTGCACCGCCGGCGAGATCGGCGCCGATTGCCGCATCGAGCCGTCGCCGAAGTACTCGACCATGCCGTCGAAATTCAGCGGCACGGCCGGGAACACGAACGGGATCGCGGCCGAGGCCAGCAGGTGCGGCACCGTGATCTGGTCGCGCACCGCGACACGCTGCGAGCGCGTCCACGGCACGATGTCCTGCACCGAGTCGTAGAAGGTCACGTGCGTGCCCGAGCTGTAGCTCGATGCGGTGACCGCCAGCGCCTGCAAGTGGCCGGCGCCCATCAGCTCGCGCAGCCGGCCCACCGACACCATCTGCTTCAGCAGCGCCTCCAGCGGCGAGTTGTCGAGCAGCGAGCGCGGGCGCGCACGGCGCCAGCGCGCGATCACCCAGCCGATCGACATCATCGTCAGCCAGCGCGCGCCGGTGCGGATCACGCCGAACGAGTCGGAGCGGTACACCTGCTCGGCGCGGAAGTTCTCCCACACCTCGCACAGCGCCGCGACGGCCGCGTCGAAGTCGTCGCAATGGCTGGCCAGCGCGGCCGCATTGATCGCGCCGGCCGAGGTGCCGGTGATCACGGGAAAGGGATTGCTGCGGTCGTCGGGCGAGACCTCGCGGCGGATCTGCGCGAGGGCCTTCAGGACGCCGACCTGGTAGGCGGCACGGGCCCCGCCTCCGGTGAGGATCAGGCCCGTGGTGGGTGGTGTCGGCATGGGGCCTGAGTGTAGTCAGGCCACACGCCCCGGCGGATCGGGTTCAGCCCGAAGCAGCCGGCCTCACATCGATCTCAACGGCCCCGATGGTCGTCGCGGTCGTGGTCGTCGTGCTTGTCATGCTTGTCGTGCCCGCGGCCATGGCCATGGCCACGGCCACGGTCGTCGTGGCGGTCATGATCGTGGTCATGCTCGTGTTCGCGGCGCCAGTGGTCCTGGTACCAGTCCTCGCGCACGAAGTAGACCGGCTGGCCGCAGGCCGCGTACTGGCCGCAGTAGCGGCCCCAGTTCTTCTGGTGGCCCGGGGGCACGCGCAGGTAGATCGGACGGCGCTCTACCACCACGGCCGGCGGCTGCTGGATGATGATCGGCTGCGGGTTGATGACGATCGGCGGCGGCGCATTGCCGATGTCGATGCGGCCGTAGACGCCAGGCTGGTTGACGCTGACCGACACGCCGACGTTGGTTCCCGCGAACGAGGACACACCGGCAACGGCCAGTGCGATGAGGGTGATGGCTTGTTTCATGAACATCTCCTGCGAGTGACTTCTCGCTGATGATGACTTCAAAACGTTTCTGCAGCGTTCAGTGCCGACTCACGAACAGTCAACTGGTGACCATTCGTAACCAGATGCTCGCAAACAGAGCTATTCGTAGACCACGTTCGCGCGGCCGTGCGCGCTCTCGACCCAACGCGCGAGCGCCGCATCGCTCGGAAAGAAGCGGCCCTCCTCGCCCAGATCGAGCTCGCCGACGGCCGCATCGCGCTGCACCACCAGCCGCACCGCCAGCCCCTGCGTCGTCGTGCCCTGGTCGGTCTGCACGCGCCGGCTCGGGAAATCGCGCAGCACCTCGGCCACCGGCGGCACGCTGCCGTTGACCTCGACGCGCAGGTACTTGCCGAAGCGGCAGCGCGCGGTCGCGAGGTCCCACACCTGCAGCACGTTCAGCCGCATGCCGCCCGAGAAGCGGTCGGGTTGCACCTTGCCCGAGACGATGATCAGCTCGTCGTCCTTCAGCAGCTCCTTGTTGGCGTTCAGCAGCTCCTCGTTCGCCACCGCCTCGATCGCCTCGCTCTTGTCGTCGAGCTTGAAGATCGCGACGCGGCCGCGCTGGCCGTTGATCACGCGCAGGTCGCCGACGATGCCGGCCAGCATCTGCGGCTCGCGGCTGTCGATCACGTCGGCGATCTTGCGCTTCGCGAAGCGCCGCACCTCATCGCCGCTCTGGTCGAACAGGTGGCCCGACAGGTAGAAGCCGAGCGCGACCTTCTCGAAGCTGAGCCGCTCCTTGATGTCCCACGGCGGCACCTGCACCAGCGCCGGCTCCTGCGTCGACGCTGCATGAGAATCGCCGAAATCGAACAACCCGCCCTGGTCGGCGTGCGCCGCCTGCGTGTCGGCGTATTCGAACGCGAGCCCGATGCTCGCCACCAACAGCGAACGCTCCGGGTGCAGCAGGTCGAAGGCACCGGCCTTGATCAGCGCCTCGACGGTGCGCTTGTTGATGCGGCTGCGGTCGACCCGCGCGCAGAAATCGAACAGGCTCTTGAACGGGCCGCCTTCGGTGCGCGCCTGCACGATCGCCTCGATCGCGCTCTGGCCGGTGCCCTTGATGGCACCCAGGCCGTAGCGCACCACGTCGTCGGCCACCGGCTCGAAGCGGTGGGTGCCGGTGTTGATGTTCGGCGGCTCGAAGGTGATGCCCAGCATCACCGCGTCGTCGTGGAAGATCTTGAGCTTGTCGGTGTCGTCCAGCGCGACGCTCATGTTGGCCGCGGTGAACTCGGCCAGGTAGTGCACCTTCAGCCAGGCCGTGTGGTACGCGAGCAGCGCGTAGGCGGCGGCGTGCGACTTGTTGAAGCCGTAGCCCGCGAACTTCTCCATCAGGTCGAAGATCTCGTTGGCCAGCGGCTCGGCGATGCCGTTGCCGGCCGCGCCCTCGGCGAAGGTCGCGCGGTGCGCCACCATCTCCTCAAGCTTCTTCTTGCCCATCGCGCGGCGCAGCAGGTCGGCGCCGCCGAGCGAGTAGCCGCCCAGGCGCTGGGCGACCTGCATCACCTGCTCCTGGTAGACCATGATCCCGTAGGTCTCTTCCAGCACCTCCTTCATCAGCGGGTGCGGGTACTCGACCTCTTCGCGGCCGTGCTTGCGCGCGCAGAAGCTCGGGATCAGGTCCATCGGGCCTGGCCGGTACAGCGCCACCAGCGCGATGATGTCCTCGAAGACGCTCGGCTTCGCGTCCTTCAGCATGCGCTGCATGCCGGACGATTCCAGCTGGAACACGGCAACCGTCTTGCCCTCGCTCATCAGCTGGTAGGCACCGCGGTCGTTCAGCGGGATCTTGTCGAACGCGAAGTCCTTGCGCGAGGGATGGCGCGCGACGATGAAGTCCTTCGCCATCTCGAGGATGGTCAGCGTCGCGAGGCCCAGGAAGTCGAACTTCACCAGGCCGATCGCCTCGACGTCGTCCTTGTCGAACTGGCTGACCGCGCTGTTGCTGCCGGGCTGCATGTACAGCGGGCAGAAATCGGTGATCTTGCCGGGCGCGATCAGCACGCCGCCGGCATGCATGCCGATGTTGCGCACCATGCCCTCGACGCGCTCGGCCAGCGCGAGCAGCTCGGCCACCTCTTCCTCGTTCTTCTCGCGCTCCTCGATCTCGGGCGCCTCGGTGCGCGCGTAGATGATGCCGCTGTCGGGCTTGTCGCCGGGGCGCTTCAGCGTGACGGTCTTGCCGGGCGGTGCCGGCACCAGCTTCGCGATGCCGTCGACGTGGCCGTAGCCCATGCCCAGCACGCGGCCCACGTCGCGCAGCGCGGCCTTGGCCGCCATGGTGCCGAAGGTCGCGATCTGGCTGACGGCCTCGCGGCCGTACTTGTCCTTCACGTAGTCGATGACGCGGTCGCGGTTGCCCTGGCAGAAGTCGATGTCGAAGTCGGGCATCGACACCCGCTCGGGGTTCAGGAAGCGCTCGAACAGCAGGTTGTAGCGCAGCGGGTCGAGGTCGGTGATCTTCAGCGCATAGGCCACCAGCGAGCCGGCGCCCGAGCCGCGGCCCGGGCCGACCGGGCAGCCGTGGGTCTTGGCCCAGATGATGAAGTCGGCCACGATCAGGAAGTAGCCGGGGAAGCCCATCTTCAGGATCGTGTTGATCTCGAAGTCGAGGCGGTCGACATAACGCGCCATCTCGCGCGCCCGGTCGGCCTCGTTCGGGTACAGGTGGAGCATCCGCTCCTGCAGGCCTTCGTGCGAGGCGTGGCGGAAGTAGGCCTCGGGCAGCATGCGCTCGCCGTTGACCTCGGGCGTCGGGAAATCGGGCAGCTGCGGCTTGCCCAGCACCAGCGTCAGGCTGCAGCGCTTCGCGATCTCGACGCTGTTGGCGAGCGCGCTCGGCAGGTCGGCGAACAGTGCTTCCATCTGCGCCTGCGACTTGAAGTACTGCTCGCGCGTGAAGCGCTTGACGCGGCGCGGGTTGGTCAGCGTCTCGCCTTCGGCGATGCAGGTGCGGGCCTCGTGGGCCTCGAAGTCGTCCGGCGTCTGGAACTGCACCGGGTGTGTTGCCACCACCGGCAGGCGCAGCGCGGCGGCCAGCGGCACCGCGGCGCGCACGTGGGCCTCGTTGGTCGGCTGCCCGGCCCGCTGCAGCTCGAGGTAGAAGCGCTTGTCGAAGATGGCCGAGAGCTTCTGCGCCGCGGCGGTGGCGCGCGCGGTGTCCTGCGCCATCAGGGCCTGGCCGATCGAGCCCATCTCGGCGCCCGACAGCGCGATCAGCCCGCCATTGAGTTCCTGCAGCCACTCGAGCTTGTGCCAGGCCTGCGCGCGCTGCGCGTTCAGCACCCAGCCGCGCGACAGCAGCTCGCACAGGTTGTGGTAGCCCGCCACGTTCTGCACGAGCAGCAGCAGGCGGCTCGGGTTCTTTTCGCCGACGGTGGTGTCGGGCTCGAGCCAGATGTCGGCGCCGACGATCGGCTGCACGCCCTTCTTGCGCGCCGCGCTGTAGAACTTGACCGCGCCGAACAGGTTCGACAGGTCGGTGATCGCGAGTGCCGGCTGGTGGTCTTGCGCCGCCGCATCCACCAGCTCGTCGATCCTCAGGGTGCCATCGACGACGGAAAACTCGGTGTGGGTGCGCAGGTGGATGAAGGCCATCCGGGCATTCTAGGGAGCGTGGGCTCCGTAAAATGCCGGGCTTCGCACGAATATGAAACCCATCCTCAACATCTCCGCCTACCTGTTCGTGACCCTGACGGACACGCAGGCGCTGCGCGAGAGCATTCGCTCACAAGCAGCCGTTCGCCACCTGAAGGGCACGGTGCTGCTCGCCGAGGAAGGCATCAACCTGTTCCTGGCCGGCGCGCCCGACGCGCTGCGCGGCTTCGTGGCCTGGCTGCGCGGCGATGCGCGCTTCGCGGCGCTGGCGCCGAAGGAGAGCCTGTCGGATGCGGTGCCCTTCGGCAAGCTGCTGGTGAAGGTCAAGCCCGAGATCATCCGCATGAACCACCCGCAGTTCCGGCCCGAGGCGGGGCGCGCGCCGGCCGTCGACGCGCAGACGCTGTCGCGCTGGCTCGATGCCGGCCACGACGATGCCGGCCGCGAGGTCGTGATGCTCGACACCCGCAATGCCTTCGAGGTCGACCACGGCCGCTTCGAGAACGCGCTCGACTGGCGCATCGAGAAGTTCACCGAGTTCCCGCAGGCGCTGCGCGACCATGCTGCCGAGCTGCAGGGCAAGACGGTGGTGAGCTACTGCACCGGCGGCATCCGCTGCGAGAAGGCGGCACTGTTCATGGCCGAGGCCGGCGTGCCGAACGTGCTGCAGCTCGAAGGCGGCATCCTGAAGTACTTCGAAGACGCCGGCGGCAAGCACTTCGACGGCCACTGTTTCGTGTTCGACGAAAGGGAATCCGTCGACGCGGCGCTGCTGCCGACGAGATCGGTGTAAGGTGCCGCGGATCGGCGCGACGAAGGCGCCACGCAGGAGACACCGATGCAGTCCCACAGCCTGCCCCGCAGCGGCAACCTTCCCCTCCAGCCGAACAGTCCGCTCGGCAATCGGTATGCCCAGGTCCGCGAGACCAGCCTCGCGCTGGCCGCACCGCTGTCGCCCGAAGACTGCCAGGTGCAGTCGATGCCCGACGCGAGCCCGACCAAGTGGCACCTGGCGCACGTCACCTGGTTCTTCGAGACCTTCCTGCTGGAGCGCTTCGAGCGCGATTTCCAGCCGTTCGATGCGCGCTTCCGCGTGCTCTACAACAGCTACTACAACGGCATCGGCGACCAGTACCCGCGGGCGAAGCGCGGGCTGGTGACGCGGCCGGCGCTGGCCGACGTGCTGCGCTACCGGGCCGATGTCGATGCGCGCATGCAGGCGCTGATCGCGCAGCGGGCCGGCGATGCCGAGCTGGCGGCGCTGGTCACGCTCGGGCTGCACCACGAACAGCAGCACCAGGAGCTGCTGCTGACCGACATCAAGCATGCGCTGTCGTTCAGCCCCGACCACCCCGGCTATGGCAAGCGCTGGCCGATCAGCGCGGTGCAGCCGCAGGCGCTGCGCTGGTTCGGCTACGACGGCGGGCTGTTCGAGCTGGGCCACGACCCCGAGCGCGACGGCGCGTTCTGCTTCGACAACGAGACGCCACGGCACCGCACGTTCATCGCGCCGTTCGAGCTCGCGTCGCGGCCGGTGAGCCACGGCGAATGGATGGCCTTCATCGACGACGGCGGCTACCGGCGGCCGGAGCTGTGGCTCTCGCTCGGCTGGGACTGGGTGCGCAACGGCGGCCACCAGGCGCCGCTGTACTGGCGGCGCGACGGCGACGCGTGGTTCACGCACACGCTGCACGGCGAGATGGTGGTCGACCCGCACACGCCGGCCTGCCACCTGAGCTACTTCGAGGCCGACGCCTATGCGCGCTGGGCCGGCGCGCGGTTGCCGACGGAGGCCGAGTGGGAGTGCACCGCGCGGCAGGCCCGGCCGCAGGCGCGGGCCAACTTCGCCGACAGCGGCGCCTTCCACCCGATGCCGGTCGCCGATGCGCCGGCCGATGCGCCCTCGCAGCTGTTCGGCGACGTCTGGGAATGGACCCAATCGAGCTACCTGCCCTACCCCGGCTACAAGGTGCTGCCCGGCGCGGTCGGCGAATACAACGGCAAGTTCATGAGCCAGCAGATGGTGCTGCGCGGCGGCTCGTGCGCCACGCCGGCCGGGCATGTGCGGGCCAGCTACCGGAATTTCTTTCCGCCGGACGTGCAGTGGCAGTTCAGCGGGCTGAGGTTGGCGCGGGACCCGGGGCTGACGCGGGTCAATTGAACCGGCGATGGAACGGCTTCGGCCGTGGCGTTACCAAGTGCTCGCACCAGGTGGATCTGGCTGCGGGAGCCAGAGCATGAGCGTGGGACGGTTGACGGGAAACAAGAGGGTGCGGGAGGCGGCTGTCCCGGCCTCGGGCTGCGAATCCGCGGCGAAGAAGGCCCGCCTGGAAGCGAAGAAAACCTGCGCCACGTTCCCCGACCTGAACACGGTCGAAGGCCAGGACGCCTTCTTCAACATGGTCGGTGTCGAAGGCATCGAGCTATGCTTCCGCGAAGACCTGAAGACCGTGGAGCAGGTCTATCGGCAGAAGGTCGAGGAGCACGCGACCGCAGTCCCCATCTCCTTCGCCAATGCGAAGACCCGACCCATCGCGCCAGACGGCAACTGTGCCTTCAATTCGATCCTCGTCGCTGCCGAGGACCTGGGCGGTAGTGCGGCGGCCGGCTTTCCGCGCACATCGACCGAAATGCGCCAGCAGATGGTGGCGCACGTCGAACGCGAATACGCGGCTTGGCGCGATACGCCGGCGAGCAATCTCCCGGACGAGAAGCAGTACCTCGCGGTCCTGCCGCGTGACGACCACGAGCGCGGCCGGATGCTCGACCAGCTCGGCACGCCGGGCAGCTGGCACCACGAGATGGGCGACCTGTACGTGGCCATCGCCGCCGCCACGTTCAACGTGCGGATCGAGGTCATCACGCCGTACACCGACCACGAGCACCGGCTGGTGTTCGGGCCTGCTGATCCCGACCTGCCGCTGCTGGTGCTGCGCCGCAAGGGCGCGCACTACGAGCCGGTGATCAGGTGTTCAGCACTGCCAGCACGTCCGACCTGAACTCGCGCTGGTACAGCACGTACACCACGCCGGCCGTCGCGAGCATGAAGATCAGCGGCGAGAAGAACCAGGCCACCGCGGCGAACGACAAGTAGTACGCCCGCAGCCCGTCGTTGAAGGTCTCGGCCGCCATGCTGACCACGCCGCCCGCCTTCTTCGCGAAGGCCTGCCGGCGCGCCTCGCCGTCCGCGCCCTGTTCGAGCAACTGCGTCGCTTCCGGCGCCGCGGCGATCAACAACGCGCCGAAGGTGTACTGCCGCATCGACCAGGTGAAGCGGAAAAATGCATAGACGAAGATGCCGAGCATCAGCACCACCTTCAAGTCGAACACCAGCACCGAGGTGCGGGCGGCGAACGGCAGGTCGCGCACGATCTCGGTGGCCTTGTCGCTGGTACCCAGCACGGCGAGCAGGCCGCCGATGATCAGGATGGTGGTCGACGCGAAGAAGGACGGGCTGGTCGACAGGTTCTGCAGCACGACGCCGTCGATCACGCGCACCTCGCGGTAGGTGGTCTGCAGCATCCATTCGCGCCGCACCCGGTTGGTCGACGCAAGGATCGACGGCTGCGTCAGCGCGCGGCGGTGCGCGAACCAGATGTAGCCGGCCCAGGCGCAGAAGAACGCCACCAGGGCCGCCCAGTCCGTCCAGGGCAGCACCGCCACGAGCTTGAGGATGATGTCCATGGCGGCGACTTTAACGGCTGATGACGGCCCCCGGGCCCACTACGTCAGCGTCGTCTCGATTCGCGTCTGCCCTTCGAGCACCCGGTGGATCGGGCACTTGCCGGCGATCTCGAGCAGCCGGGCGCGGTCGGCCTCGGCCAGGTCGCCGTCGATGTGGATGCGGCGTTGCATCTGGTAGCGCGCGCCGCCGTCATCGCCACGCGTCTCGACATGGTCCACCTGCACGTGCAGCGAGCGCACGGCCAGCGCCTTGCGGCGGATGTAGAGCTCCAGCGTCAGCGTGGTGCAGGCGGCCAGCGCCGAGTCGAGCAGGTCGTGCGGGCTCGGCGCGGCGTCTGCACCGCCGAGCGTGCGGTCCAGATCGGCGGCCCACGCATGGCGGCCATTGGTGAGCAACGTCAGCGCGCTGGCCGGTTGGTCAGCCGCGGCGGGCCGCCGATGCAGGTGGGCGTCGATGGTCATCAGCGGCGCTTCGCATCCAGGCTCAGCGCGCCGGCGCCGAAGGCCACGATCGCGAGCAGGCCGCCGATCACCGAGACGTTCTTCATGAACATCAGGTTCTGCACCATCGCCTGGTCGGCCGGCACCGCCCAGAAGTTGTGGAAGATCACGGTCGCGGCCGCGGTGAACACCGCCAGCACGGCAGCCGCCCAGCGCGCGTTCCAGCCGACGATCAACGCGATGCCGCCGACGATCTCGACCAGCAGCGCGATCACCGCGCCGACCTGCGGCAGCGGCAGGCCCTTCGACGCGATGTAGCCCACCGTGCCCTCGAAGCCGGTCAGCTTGCTGAAGCCGGCCAGCACGAACATGAGAGCCAGCAGGATGCGCGCAGCCAGCGCGAGCGGGTTTTGAAGGCGTTCAAACATGATGGGTCGTCCTTGGTTGCGGTTGAAAAATCACTGCAGATCGAAGACCAGCACTTCAGCGTCTCGCCCGGCGCCGATCTGCAGCGCCGGTTCGTTGTCCAGCATCGCCGCGTCGCCCGCGGACAAGGCCTGGCCGTTCACCTCGACGCTGCCGCGCACCACGTGCACATAGGCCTTGCGGTTGGCCGGCAGCGCGAGCTCGGCGTGCTCGTCGCCGTCGAACAGCCCGGCATACAGCGTCGCATTGGCGTGCAGCTTCACCGAGTCCTCGCGGCCATCGGGACTCGCGACCAGGCGCAGTGTGCCGCGCTTCTGCGCTTCGTCGAAGTGCTTCTGCTCGTAGCCCGGTTCGATGCCGCGCACGTTGGGCTCGATCCAGATCTGCAGGAAGTGCGTCGTGTCCGCCGCGGCGTGGTTGTATTCGCTGTGCTGGATGCCGCGGCCGGCGCTCATGCGCTGCACGTCGCCCGGCACGATCTGCGCGCCGTTGCCGATGCTGTCCTTGTGGCCGAGCGCGCCCGACAGCACGTACGACACGATCTCCATGTCGCGGTGGCCGTGCGTGCCGAAGCCGGTGCCGGGGGCGATGCGGTCTTCGTTGATCACGCGCAGGTTGCCGAAGCCCATGTGCTTCGGGTCGAAATAGTCGGCGAACGAGAAGCTGTGGAACGACTTCAGCCAGCCGTGGTCGGCGTAGCCACGTTCAGTCGATTTGCGCAGGGTGAGCATGTCGTGTCCTTTCGGTGGTGATCTCTGGGGTGTGAAGAGACTGTAGGCGCCGCTCCCCGGCCCATCACGGGCCGCGCGTTGAAGCGTTCATTCAAATAAGATGAACGAAACTCCGACGGCCCCGCCATGACCAGTCCCCGCAACGTCCTGACCCCCGAAGCGCTCGCGATGATGGACGTCATCGCCCGCACCGGCAGCTTTGCCGCGGCGGCCCGCGAGCTGGGCAAGGTGCCGTCGGCGCTGACCTACAACGTGCGCCAGCTCGAGGACGCGCTCGACGTGCTGCTGTTCGACCGCCGCTCGCGCCAGGCCAAGCTGACGGCCGCCGGCGAGGAGCTGCTGCACGAGGGCCGCCGGCTGCTGGAGGAGATGGATGCGGTGGCCAACCGCGTCAAGCGCGTCGCGACCGGCTGGGAGACGCAGCTGACGGTCGCGGTCGATGGCATCATGTCGCGCGCCACGCTGTTCGAGCTGTGCGAGGCCTTCTATGCGCTGAGCCCCGAGAGCCCGGGCGCCACCAGCGGCGGGCCGGGCACGCGGCTGCGGCTGCGCACCGAGGTGCTGGCCGGCACCTGGGAGGCACTGGTCAGCGGGCAGGCCGACCTGGCCATCGGCGTCGGCGTGGACCGCACGATGCCGCCCGGCATCCAGATGCAGCCGCTGGGCAGCATCAGCTTCGTGTTCGCGATCGCGCCGCACCATCCGCTGGCCCACGCCGAGGGTGTGCTGAGCGATGCCGACCTGATCCACCACCGCGCGGTGGCGGTCGCCGATTCGGCGCAGCGCATGGCGCCGCTGACGGTGAACCTGCTGCCCGGGCAGGACGTGCTGACCGTCGCGACGATGCAGAACAAGATCGAAGCGCAGCTGCGCTGCCTGGGCTGCGGGTTCCTGCCCGAACCGCTGGTGCGCGAGCACATCGCCGCCGGCCGGCTGGTCGTCAAGGCGGTGCAGCGGCCGACGCAGGTCGCGCGCCTGGGCTACGCCTGGCGCAGCGTGCCGGCCGGCAGCGCGACGCGCAAGCCGCAGCTGGGGCTGGCGCTGCGCTGGTGGCTGTCGCAGCTGGAGAGCCCGGCCACGCGCAGCGCGCTGATCGAGCGGCACAGCGGGCTGCTGCCGCTCGGAGGCGCCTGAGCGCATGGGCTACCGCGGACGCTTCGCGCCGTCGCCGACCGGCGTGCTGCACGCCGGCTCGCTGGCGGCGGCGCTCGCGAGCTGGCTCGATGCGCGGGCGCATGGCGGTGCGTGGCTGGTGCGCATCGAGGATGTCGACACGCCGCGCTGCGTGGCGGGGGCCGATGCGCAGATCCTGGCGCAGCTCGCGCAATGCGGGCTGCTGCCGGACGAGCCTCCCGTGTGGCAATCGCAGCGCGGCGCGCACTACGAGGCGGCGCTCGACGCATTGCGCGCCGCCGGGCAGGTGTACCCCTGCGGCTGCACGCGGCGCGACATCGCGCTCGCGCTCGAAGCGGCCGGCCACGGCAAGCCGCGGCACGGTGAGCTGGTCTACCCCGGCACCTGCCGCCACGGACTGCACGGCAAGCTGGCCCGCGCGACGCGGGTGCTGAGCTGCGACGCAAACAAGGCTGACATCGTGATCGACTGGCACGACCGCCGCCTCGGCGCGCAGCGGCAGAACCTGACGCAGGCGGTCGGCGATTTCGTGCTGCACCGGGCCGACGGGCTGTGGGCCTACCAGCTCGCGGTGGTCGTCGACGACGCGCTGCAAGGCATCACCCACGTCGTGCGCGGCGAAGACCTCGCCGACAACACGCCGCGCCAGGTCCACCTGCAGCGGCTGCTCGGCCTGCCGCTGCCGCAGTACCTGCACACGCCGCTGGTGCTGGGTGCGAATGGCGAGAAGCTGTCGAAGCAGAACGGCGCGGCTGCGCTCGACCTGGCCAACCCGGCGCACGCGCTGCATGCCGCCGCGACGACCCTCGGCCTTCAGCCGTCGGCCACCAGCCGCGACGCACTGCTCGCCGACTGCGTCGCGCAATGGCGACAGCACCGACTTGCGTAGAAACTAAGATTGATCTTATGATCATCGCATGCCCACCGACACCGAGCCACGGCAATGCGCCGTGCGGCTGCGCGCCGCACTGTCCGACCTGACGCGCCAGCTGCGCCACGCGCTGCCGCCCGAGGGCATCAGCGTCGCCAAGCTCAGCGCAATGGGTGCGCTGTACCGGCGCGGGCCGATGTCGCCGAGCGAACTCGCGGCCCACGAGCGCGTGAAGCTGCAGACGCTGACACGCCTGCTCGCCGAGCTGGAGGCCGACGGCTGGCTGGCACGTGCGCCGCACGCGCATGACGGTCGCCAGAGCGTGCTGTCGCTGACCCGAACCGGACTGCAACAGCTGAAGGCCGACGTGCACCGGCGTGAAGCCTCGCTCGCCGATGCGATTGCCGACACGCTGGACGCGTCCGGCCGCGCGACGCTGCTGCAGGCGTGCGCGCTGATGGAGGCACTGGCCGCGCGGCTCGGCGGTACCGCCTCGGTGCAAAGGAACGTGACGTGACCYCACTCGCCGCACGCGTTGCGCACGCACGCGCCGACGGGCGCCTGTGGCACGGCGCACAGCTCGCGGTGGCCGTCATCGCGGCCTATGCGGTGTCGAGCGCGTTGCACCTGCCCGAGAGCTTGTGGGCGGTGATGTCGGCACTGATCGTCGTGCGGCCGAATGCCGGTGCGAGCGTCGGCGCCGGCGGCGCTCGGCTCGGCGGCACCGTGCTCGGCACGCTGTGCGGAGTCGGCGGCGTCTGGCTGCGGCAGCACGGCGTCGATGCGGCGCCTGCCACGCTGCTGATCGTCGCCGCCCTCGCGTTCGCGAGTGCCACGCTGCCGCTGATCGCCAGTGCACCGGTCGCGGCGCTGATCATCCTGTCGAGCGGCAGCATGCCGGGGCATTCGGCGCTGCAGGTCGCGTGGCTGCGCGGCGCCGAGGTCGGCATCGGCGTGCTGGTCGGGCTCGGCGTGTCGCTGCTGCTGCGGGCCGCGCGCGCCGGTGCGCGCTTCACCGGTGCCTGCGCCGACCTGCTCGAGGCATTCGCCCGCCCGCTGGACGAGGAAGCCGATGCGGTACCCGACAGCACCGTGCGCAGCCGCCTGCGGGAGCTCGCCGTGATCGCAGTGCAGGCCGATCGCGAGCGCGCGTGGATCGCGCGCCTTCGCAGGCGGCCCGTCGAGCGCGACGCGCACGTGCAGCTTGCGCGCATGGTCTCTCGGGTCCACCAGGACAGCGCCGTGATCGCCCGTCTGCTGCCCGGTCTGCAGCCCGACGCGGCGGCCCCGGCCGCGGCGATCGCCCAGGCCCTGCGCGGCGCGGCCCAGGCGCTGCGCACGCGGGCGACGCCCGACCTCTCGATGCTCGCGTCGCCGCGCCCAGCCGCCCGCATCGCCGGCCCCGTCGGCCTGCTCGCGCACGACCTGCGCGCGCTCGCGCACCGCTTCGAGAGCCTGCACGCCGCGCCGGCGCGTTGAAATTGCATCCAATCGCAAGCGCGGCCCGGCCGCGGCATGCGAACTGCTTCACGCCCTGCATCCAGAACAACCGCAGGCACACGCCGCCTTTCCCGGCAGGAACCGACGCGAAGTGAAGCCGGACTGACGCATCCCGTCAGCCGCGCCGCGTCATCCATCGGCGATTGCGATACGTCTCCCACCCCAAGCATGATGATCCGAAGCAGCCGAGCCGCACGTGTGGGCGGAACCGTTTCCACCCTTTTCCTGTCGATGCTGCTGCTGAGCGGCTGCGGCGCCGGGTCGGATGACAGTGGCACGCCCGCGCCGACACCGGTCGGGTCGGCACCTTCGCCGGCGCCCGCTCCAGCGCCTTCCCCGAGTCCTGCGCCAGCGCCAGCGCCGGCTCCGGCCCCTGCACCCGCGCCTTCACCGGCCCCCTCTCCTGCGCCGGCACCGGCTCCCGCACCGGCACCGTCCCCCGCGCCTGCGCCCTCGCCCGCCCCGGCGCCGCAACCCGCCGCGCTGACGCTGCCGATCGAAGTGCTCGGCGACGGCTCGCCGAAAGCCCCGTTGGTCGTCGAAACCCGCCTCGACCTCGACAGCAGCAAGCTCGCGTCAGCCACCAAGCTGTACCTGCTGTGCCACCGCTGCGGCTACTACGGCGCCCCCGAGTTCGAAGCGCTGGCCGCCACGCCGCCGAAGGTGAAGGCCAGCCTGCGCGTGCTCGGCGGCACCGACACCGCCGGCGAGGCCCAGGTGCCCTGGATCGACATCACCGACCAGACCGTCACGCTGGCCGACAACGAGCGCATCCACGGCGGCGTCAACGGCGGCTTCTTCACGACCCGCATCACGCTCGCGCTCGACACCGCGGCGCGCGCGCGGCTGGTCGCGTGGCCGAAGGGCAACCGCATCCAGTTCCGCTTCAACGGCACCGACGGCGAGAGCAACGGCTTCCGCGTGCTCGAGCTGCAGCTGCGCGATGACGCCGGCACCAGCCTCGCGAGCAACGCGGTGGCACGCGTCGATCCGCTGGTCGAGAAGAACGCCGGCAAGACGCTGACCGGCGACGTCGAGCTCGGCCGCGCGCTGTGGAGCGCGCGCGGTGCGCTCGCCAAGTCGCCGCTCGTCAGCCGCAAGCTGCAGGCGGCCTGCTCGTCCTGCCATGCCGAGGACGGCCGCGACCTGCAGTACTTCAACTACTCGAACAACTCGATCGTGCAGCGCAGCCGCTACCACGGCCTGAGCGAGGCGCAGGGCAAGCAGATCGCCGCCTTCCTGCGCTACACGCTGCAGGGCGTGCCGCACGCCCCGAAGGCGCGCCCGTGGAACCCGCCGTACCAGCCGGGCCCGGGCCTCGACTGCAGCGGCATCGGCTGCGAGACGCAGTGGGCCGCCGGTGCCGGGCTGGAGGCGGTACTCGACAGCGCCACCGACGCCACCAAGGCGCTGTTCGGCAAGCCGCTGAGCGGCGCGCTGAGCGTCACGCAGGCCGAGGTCGACAAGGTGATGGACCCGAGCGCGACGATGAACACGCGCGAGATGCAGATCCCGATGCAGTTCCCCGACTGGAACGCCTGGCTGCCGACCACGCACCCGTACGACGTGTGGCCGACCACCACCGAGGGATCGTTCGAGGCCGGTGCGAAGTTCAGCGCCGCCGACGGCAAGAAGGACCCGAACGGCAAGTACAAGGCGCTGCTCGCGTGGCTGACCGCGCACCAGAACCCGAACGGCGTGCATGGCGACTGGAGCCACCTGAAGGTGGACGAGCGCGTGCAGATCAAGGCCATGTTCACGCAGGCCGGCTGGGAGGGCTACAACTACCTGGGCGGCGGCCGCGGCAACCACATCGCGGCGAGCGGCCAGTACGGCGCGCAGGTCGGCGCGGCCAACCTGCAGAAGCTGGCGTCGGCCACGACCACCGCGGCCAACCCTGCCGCCTTCACGACCAACGCGTTCATCGAGCGCTCGGTGGCGAGCATGCTGCACTGGAACGCGGTGAAGCAGTGGGAGATGGCGCAGGTGTACGGCCTCGAAGGCAACCAGCAATGGTTCATCGGCGACAAGGACGCCGCCACCGGCGCCTGGAAGGGTCGCGGCGAGGCGCACGGCTGGCCGTTCAACAGCGTCAGCCTGTTCTTCCTGGCGCCGCACATGGTGTACCAGCAGGACACCGACAGCACCGGCAAGATCACCCGCGAGTGGTATGACGCGTGGGAGGCCGGCAACATCGTCGGCTCCTACTACCGCACCAACCAGTGGTACCAGCTGCAGATGTCGGTGAACCCGGGCGGCCAGAGCGACTGGGTGAACTTCTCGATGGACTGGCCGTACCTGACGGCCTTCGACGACTACCTGGGCATGAAGGTCGGCACCGCGACGCCGGCCGCCAAGGCCGCCAACGACACGCACTACGTGCGGCTGCTGCAGGCGCGCATCAAGTCGGCGCAGTACGTCAACAACGAGATCGTGCTGTACGACCCGGCGCAGCCCGACCTGTTCGCCAACCGCGGCCGCTACGGGCGCGGCCAGGTCGCCAAGCACCTGTCGGTGACGAACTTCATCGACACCGCGTCGAACAACGGCAAGGGCACGTCGAAGTACCGCTTCCTCGACGAGCTGTCGCCGGGGCTGTACCCGCGCGTGGTCAACGGCGCGATCCGCCAGTTCAACATGCTGTATTCGCAGACGGCCGCCACCGCCTGGCGGCGCTGCGACCCGAACAACAGCCAGCTGGGCGAGCCCGAACCGTGGGCCGGCTTCCGCTACTGCCTGGATGCGCAGCGCACGCCGCTCGGCCAGGCGGTGGACGGCAGCTACTTCATGAACCAGGTGAACTATCGCGCCACCACCGAGCAGACCGAGCAGTACGGGTTGTGGAAGGCGACGCAGATGGGGGCCGACCCGGCGCGGCTGAAGACCTGGTCGGACTGGATCGACCGGATGTGGCCGAAACCGTGACCGTCGCCAGGGTGACGGGAATGACGTCAAAATGGCCGCCATTCCCAACGTCTTCGCGCTGCGCGCCAACGTCACCATGAAAAGCGATTTCGGATTGATCGGCCTGGCCGTGATGGGCCAGAACCTGGTGCTGAACGTGGAGAGCCACGGCTTCCAGGTCAGCGTGTTCAACCGCACGACGGCCGTCACCGACGAATTCGTCGCCCGCCACCCGGGCAAGAAGCTGGTGGGCGCGGCGACGCTCGAGGCCTTCGTCGAGAGCCTTGCCACCCCGCGCAAGATCCAGATCATGGTGAAGGCCGGCGCGCCGGTCGATGCGGTGATCGAGCAGCTGATCCCGCTGCTGTCGCCCGGCGACATCGTGATCGACGGCGGCAACAGCCTCTACACCGACACCGAGCGCCGTGACGCGTACCTCACCAGCAAGGGCCTGCGCTTCATCGGCGCCGGCGTCTCGGGCGGTGAAGAGGGTGCGCGCAAGGGCCCGTCGATCATGCCGGGCGGGCCGGCCTCCACCTGGGAAGTGATGCAGCCGATCTTCGAGGCCATCTCGGCCAAGGTGGACGGCGAACCGTGCGTGATCCACATCGGCCCGGGCGGTGCCGGCCACTACGTGAAGATGATCCACAACGGGATCGAGTACGGCGACATGCAGCTGATCTGCGAGGCCTACAGCCTGTTCAAGGCGGCCGGCTTCACGACGCAGGAGATGGCGGCGATCTTCAACCAGTGGAACGAAGGCGAGCTGCAGAGCTACCTGATCCAGATCACCGGCAAGGCGCTGGAACAAATTGATGCCGAGACCGGCAAGCCGATCGTCGAGCTGATCCTCGACAAGGCGGGCCAGAAGGGCACCGGCCAGTGGACGCTGCTGAACGCGGCCGAGAACGCGGTGGTGATCAGCACGATCAACGCAGCCGTCGAGGCGCGCGTGCTGTCGTCGCAGAAGAAGCAGCGCGTGGCGGCCAGCAAGCAGCTGCAGGGCCCGACGGTCGACCTGTCGCCGGTGAAGTCGCAGCTGGTGGCCAAGGTGCAAGACGCGCTGTATGCATCGAAGGTGATCAGCTACGCGCAGGGGCTGGACCTGATGAAGACGATGGGCGAGAAGAAGGGCTGGGGGCTCGACCTCGGCCGCATCGCGGCGATCTGGCGCGGCGGCTGCATCATCCGCGCGCGCTTTTTGAACCGCATCACCGATGCGTACCGCAGCAACCCGCAGCTGACGAACCTGATGCTGGACCCGTTCTTCAAGGACCTGCTGAACCGCACGCAGCAGAACTGGCGCGAAACCGTGGCGCTGGCGGTGACGAACGGCATCCCGGTGCCGGCGTTCAGCGCGTCGCTGGGCTACTACGACAGCTACCGCTCGGAGCGGCTGTCGGCCAATTTGCTGCAGGCGCAGCGCGACTTCTTCGGGGCGCACACCTACGAGCGCATCGACAAGCCGGAGGGGACGATGTTCCACACGGAATGGCCGGAAGTGATTGGTTGAGGAGCAGCGGCATGAAGCACACCTTGCGCATCACCTTGTTGCTGGCGGCTTCCATGGCCGGTGCCGCGGGCGCGGCCCGGGCCGATGAGGAGCCTTCAAAGATCGACCGTGCGGCTTCGGCTGTCGGTCATGCGGCATCGACCGCAGCCACCAAGACCGGCAGTGCGGTGAAGCACGCCGCCGAGGTCACCGGGGCGGCGATTCAGAAGGGCGCAGAGAAGACCGGCGAGGTCGTGCGCAAGGGTGTCGAGAAGACGGGCGAAGTGATGAAGCGGGGCGGCGAGAAGCTGCAGTCGTCGGCGAAGCCGGCGTCTTCGAGCGACTGACCCACGCCGATCAGCGGAAGCTGGTCGACAGCATCACGAACCCCAACACGTTCACCACGACCGTGACCCAGAACACGCGGCGGAACGATGCCTTGGCAGACTTGTGGCGCAGCCACCGCTGCGCGAGCAGCGCGCCCGGCCAGCCACCAGCGAGCGACAGCAGGTGCAGCGTGCGTTCCGGTGTGCGCGGCCCCTTGCGGCGCGCTGCGGATTTGTCGATCGCATAGACGACGAACGTGATCACGCTCAAGCCGGCGTAGGCCGCGGCGATCAAGAGCAGGGGCCAGCGGATGTTCATCGTTGATTCGGGAGAGTACGACGCAGGATCGTACGTGACACTCCCGTATTGACGCGGCCTCCGCTTGGCAGTCAAATCGCCGCTCTCCATGGCACCTCATCAGGTGCATCCGGAGACGAGCACTCGCCACACGGCGTCCACCGCTCCACGGCGCAACTCCCTCGCGCCTTCCCCCTGAAGTACAGCGTCCGCGCTTGCTCCGACATGAACCGGAGCGACGCGGGTTCGACCACGCGTGCCATCCATGGCCCGTCTCGTCTGACCGAGGAGAAACATGCTGAACATCGATGCCCAGGGCCTGGTCGTGGACGGTCGCATCGTGAGGGCCATACGCCCTGCCATCGAGCGAGCGCCGATGTTGATCATCAGAGGGCTCATCGTGCACCAAACCGGCGGAGGCAGCGCTCAGTCCGCACTGGAGAGCTACCAACGCCAATCCGCAAACGGCGCCCACTTCCTGATCGACAAGGACGGAACCATCTACCAGACCGCCTCGTTGCGCAAGCAAACCTGGCACACGGGCAAGCTGAGGAGCCGGTGCATGCTGGAGGCACGCTGCTCAACGGCGGAACAGCGGCTCAACAACAGCTTCAACCCATCGCAAGAGAATGCAAGAGAACAGCTCAAGTCGGTTCCCGATCGATATCCGTCGAATGCCGATGCCATTGGCATCGAACTTGTCGGCGAAGCCTTGCCACGCGGAGGAAGTACGCCCGATGCGCTCAAGACCTACGAGCCAGTCACGCCAGCGCAGAATGCGGTCCTGCCATGGTTGATTCAGGAACTGTCGAACACGCTGAACATTCCGCTCTCAGAGGTGTTCCGTCATCCAACTGTCTCTCGCAAGAACCCTACCGAAGCCAGTACCGCACGATGGTGAAACACGGCATCGCGTCACTTCTTTTCGCGTTCAGCGCCGCCGTTCAGGCGGGTGGCAACGGCTGCACCGCGGGATCCGAATTCGAACCGTCTCTGTGCCCGATCCACTTGCCCAGGATCAAGTCGGTCTCCGTGGAAGCGAATGCAGTCAAGGCATCGACAGAGACCGATCCGGCCGTCAACTGCGCCCCGTTCAAACTGGGCGAACGGCAGGTACGTCGCTTCCTCGCTCGCTCGAAGCAGGCCGACGCGAACGACGCGCATCACACGCTGGATTGGTCGCCCTGTCATGCGACAGGAACGATCACGTTCGAGGATGGCAGCTCAGCACACTGGAGCATCCATCAGCTGCGCAGTGGAACGCTGACCTTCGATGGCGGCGCCACCATGGTCCTCTATTGCCGCCACTGCGGATTCAAGCCCTTCCTGTGACTTGGAACAGCGGTGCCTCAGCGCGCCGCCCAACGCGACGATATCGATTGCCTCGGAACAAGGCGCCCGTACAGATGCACCTCCAGTGGCAATCGGCGGCGAACCCTCTTGGCATGGCGACTTGCTTCGCTTGTAATCGTTCGGCCGCGTCGTCTGAGCAGTCGTCCTTGGTCGTAGAGAGGGTGTGAAGGCGGGCATCGATCCACCCACCTACGCGACCCATCCCATGAAGACGACAACGCCTGCGACCGCGGTCCCCGATGAAGCTCGAGAGATCAGCCTGTACACCATCGTTGTCGAATTCGTCGGAGGAACCTACGTTTCACAGACCCGCGCCGACAACGAGAGATCAGCGCTGTCGTCCTGGTGCAAGACGATCCGCACCGACAAGGATTTCGGACCGGACTCCGGCCGCCTGGCCGAAGAAATCGAACATGAAGCGGACGCGGCACGACTCTCCCTTCTCGACGGGCTCGAGTCGGCCTGGAGCTTCACGACCGTCTTGAACGATCGACTGATCCTGGGCCATGTGATCAAGACAGTGCCACCTCCCGCCTGAAACACACCAGGCGATGTCACGGCCGCGGCCCCACCCCCTCCACCGGACACGCCGCTCTCGCCCCCACCACCGGCCTCGGTGGACACCCTGCCAGCGCCGGCTCCGCCACCAGCCGCTGATCCCACGCCACCCCACCCGCCTTCGGCTGCAGCGCGTTCGTGTCGACGAACACCCCCTCCGCCGACGGCAGCACCACGCTATGCCGATCCAGCCCGGTCGCGTCGCGCCAGCGCTCCAGCCCGACCCGCTCGACCCGCTTGTCCTCCCAGCTGAACAGCCCCGGCGCGCCGCTGCGCATCGCATACACGTTGCGGTCGATCACCAGCGTGCGCGCATCGCTCATCGCGTCCGACGTGATGCGGATGAACGGCAGCTTCGAGCCGCCGATGATCAGGTTGTTGGTGATCGCCACGTCGGTGCCGCCCTGGTGGATCTCCGACTCGTTCGACACCAGCACCGAGCCGTGCGTCAGCAGCCCGGTGTTCCAGCAGGTGTTGTTGTGGATGCGCGGCCGCCACGACGACGACGTCGCCAGGCAGGCCCAGCCCACCTCGCTGATCACGTTGTCGCGGATCACGCCGTCGTAGGTCTCGTACGGCCCGTCAACCAAGCGGTCGTCGTCGGTCTCCTGCCCCAGCATGATCGCGTTCGACCAGGTGCGCTCGACGCGGTTGAACTCGAACACCGTGTTGCGCGAATTGCCCTTTGCATAGAGGCCGATCGACGGGATGTCGTGCACGTGGTTGAAGGCCACCCGCGTGCGGTCGGCGCCGACGATGTCGATGCCCTGCGCGTTGTCGCCGATCTTCGCGTTCGGGTGGTGGATGCGGTTGTGGATGATCTCGACATCGTCGGCGGTGCGCACCAGCTTCACCACGTCGACCCGCGAACAGCACAGGTCGTTGTCGAGCAGGCGCACGCGCGGCGTGTCGATCTTGATCGCATAGCCCTCCTCCTGCCCGTCGGCGCTGCCGCGCACCTCGAGCCCGCGCACTTCCCAGTACATCGGCTGGCACACCGTGCCCTTCGGCGCCTCTTCGTCGCAGGTGCGGTGGTAGAAGTAGATCGACGGCCCGCGCCCCGTGCCCTGGATCACCGCGCGCTCCTTCACGTGCGCGCGCAGCGTGATCCACGCGTCGGCGGTGCCGGGGTTGCGGATGACCGCGCCGTCGTAGGTTCCGGCGCGCAACTCGACGATGTCGCCGGGCTTCACGCGCTGCACCGCGGCATCCAGCGTGCGCAGCGGCGCCTCGAGCGTGCCGACCGCACGGTCGGTGCCGTCGGGTGCGACGACGAAGGTGCGCGGCTGCGCCGAGACCGTCGCCGCGGCGGCGATCAGCGCAGCGGCCAGCACGCCGCCGCGGTTGCCACTACACCCAGCCGCGAAGCGAATACATCGCCAGACCAAGCCACTCATGCAGCACCTCCTCGAGCGCACCGGGCGCCTCGTTGCTGGGCACGAAATGCTGCCACTTCAGCGCCGTGTCGGCGCGAAAATCGCAGGGATACGGCAGCACGTCCAGCCCGACGCCGCGCGCCGCGGCCACCGAACGCGGCAGGTGGATCGCGCTGGTCAGCAGCAGCACCCGGCCCTGCGCACGCAGGCCGAATTGGCGCTCGCTGAACAGCAGGTTCTCGTGCGTGTTGATCGAGCGCGTCTCGACGCCGATCGCCGACGCCGGCACGCCCAGCCGCTGCGCGGCCGAGGCCATGTGCTGCGCGACCGAATCGGAGCCGTCGGGCAAGGGTGCGCCGGTGAACATCAACTGCCCACCGAAGCGCTGGTGCAGCTCGACGGCCTTCTCGGTGCGCTCCCAGCTCGGCGCGCCCATCACGACGGTGTAGCCGGTGTCGGTCTTGCGGAACCAGCCGGCGGTCAGCACGAGCACGCGCGGGCCGTCGGCGCCGGGCAGCGCCTTCAGTTGCGCGTCGGTGGGGATCGGCCACCAGCCCTCCAGCTGCGCGAGCAGCGTGTTCGCGGTGGCAGGGATCGAGATGATGTAGACCGCCACGCCGAGCAGCGCGAACCCGTGTCGCCAGCGGTGCAGCCGCCCGGCCTTCGCGCGCCAGGCGCGAACGCTCAGCCACGCGAGGCCGAGCAGCACGTACAGCGGCATCGCCAGCAGCAGGTGCACCAGGTCGGTCAGGACGGAGCGCATGGTGTCAACCTCAAGAAGCGGCACATTCCCGTTCGCCCTGAGCCTGTCGAAGGGTTGTGTCCGACGCGCGCATGGCCTTCGACAAGCTCAGTCCGACCCTTCGACAGGCTCAGGGCGAGCGGGATTCTTTGCGACGGCCGGGTTCCTTCCGGGACCTGTTTCGCTCAGGGCGAACGGGGATTCTCGATGCCGAACACTCGATCCATCCGCCCCCAGCGGAAATCGCCGAGCAGGCGTTCCAGCCGGCTCTCGGTGCGGTGCAGGTTCACGTAATGCCGGAAGCGCGTCTTCAGCCCCGGGCCGGGCACGCGCGGCTGCAGCGGGTCGATCTCCCACGGGTGCATGTAGAAGATCGCCGGCGCCTGCTCGTCGCGGTTGAAGCGATCGATCGCCCAGCGCGACACGCCATACGGCGCAAAGCGAAAGTACCCACCACCACCCGCCGGCAGGTTGCGCCCGAGCGCCCGCACCGTCGTGATCGGCAGCTCGGTCAGCCCGTCGCGCACCTGGTACGGAAAGCGCGGCGCATCCGGCATGCCGTAGTGGTCGTGCTGCACCGGGTAGACGCTGGAGCTGTAGACGTAGCCCGCTTCCTTCAGCACGTCGAAGGCCCACAGGTTGTCGGCCCCGATCGAGAAACTCGGCGCGCGGTAACCGATCACCGGCACGCCGGCGATGTCTTCGAGGATGCGCTTCGCACGCGTCACGTCGTCGCTGAACGCCTCGCGCGACAGCTCGCTGGCCCGCTGGTGCCCGTAGCCGTGGCTCGCCAGCTCGTGCCCGTCGGCGACGATGCGGCGCACCACCTGCGGGTAGCGCTCGGCGATCCAGCCCAGCGTGAAGAACGTGGCCTTCGCACCGTTCTCGTCGAAGCGCTTCAGCAGCCTGTCGACGTTCGCCTCGACGCGGCACGGGATCGAATCCCAGCGGTCGCGCGCGATGAACGGCGCCAGCGCCGAGACCTGGAAGTAGTCTTCGACGTCGACCGTCAGCGCGTTGGTGATCGGGTTCTTGGTGCTCATGGGTTCATCGGAAAAATTCAGCGGACGGATTCAGCAGCGCGCGCAGTGGACGAGACCCGCATCGACGCCGGCAGCCAGCTGCGCAGGTGCTTCGCGATGCGGCTGGCGGTGCCGCCATCCCAGTATTCAGGCACGTCGACGCGCGCGGATTCGGTCAGCAGAATCTCGCGCACCGCCTTCAGCGCCTGCTCGACGTTGCGGCCGACGACGATGCTCGACGGATCGGCCACCGGCGTGCCGCTGCGGTCGTTGCCGAGCGTGATGCTGCGCACCCCGAGCGTCACCGCCTCCTCGACCAGCTCGCCTTCGCTGCCGGCGATCAGGCAGCGCGCCTGCTGCAGCAGCCCGATCTCTTCGAGGTAGCCCTGCGCCGGCATCACGATGACGCCGGAATCGGCCAGCCGCGCTTCCTGCCCGGTCGATTTCAGCGCGACCAGCGCCTCCTCGCGCAGCGGCCACACCAGCGGCAGCTCGCGGCCCAGCGTTGCCAGCATCGGCAGCAGCTCGTCCATCGCCTTCGGCTGCAGCGCGAGGCTCACCAGCCCGAAGCCGCGCGGATCGTTCAGCACCGCCGGCGAGAGCTTGGCGCGCGCGAACGATTCGAGCGGCGGCACCGCATGCGGCAGCCCGAAATGCAGCAGGTTGGCCGCGAGGCTGCCGACGCAATGCACCCGGTCCGACGGGATGCCCTCGCGGTACAGCGTGTAGTAGGTCAGCAGCTTGTTCGTGTACAGCGCATCGGCCAGGCGGTCGATCAGCACGCCGTTCATCTCGGCACTGGCGCTGCCGCCGGTGTTGCGCTGGCCGGCGTCGAGCCGCAGCACCGGCACGCCGCGCTTGTTGGCGAGCAGCGTGCACATCAGCACCGCATCCGATTTGCCGACCGCCAGCACCGCGCTCGGCATGAACTCGGCCAGCACCTCGTCGAAGCGCGTCAGCGCCGCGGCCGAGCCGTGCGCCACGCCGATCGCGCCGATGCCGAGGTGGATCTCCATCTTCGGCAGCGGCAGCACCGCGGCGCCGGCCGCGCCGATCGCCAGGCCCTCTTCGGTGCCCGGCTGCACCGCCATCACCGGCGGCAGGTCGCCGTACTCCTCGAGCACGCGCGACAACGCGCCGACCTTCAGGAAATCGGTGCGGGTGTCGACCACGCACAGCAGCGGGCGCTGCAGCTTGCTGCCGCTGCGCGAGCGCTGCACGACGCCGAGGCTGGCGTTCGAGCCGACGCCCGTGGTGCCGATGTCCACCGCCGCATCAAGCACCGGCAGCATCGGGTTCGGCGGGATCGTGACGTCAGGCCGCGCCGCATGACCTGCGTTCGACATCAGCATCGGCACGTCGGCCAGCTCGCCGATCTCGCTGCGCAGCTCGCCGGCGGTCTGGTCGACCGTCTCGGCCGAGATCGCGTCCTTGCCCGACAGGAAGGCCGCGAGGAAGAGCCGGTTGCACAGCCGGTTGATGCGGCGCGGCACGCCGCCGGTCCAGCGGTGGATCGCATCGAACGAGTCGTCGCTGAACGACGGCGAATCCTTCCAGCCGACGCGGTGCAACCGGTGCTCGATGTAGGCGCGCGTCTCGGTCTGGTCGAGCGGGCCCAGGTGGCACGACGCGATCACGCGCTGGCGCAGCTGCTCCATCGACTTCGATTGCAGCAGCGTGCGCAGCTCGGGCTGGCCGATCAGGAAGCTCTGCAGCAGCGCATGGTTGCCGAGCTGGAAGTTCGACAGCATGCGCAGCTCTTCGACCGCCTCGTGCTTCAGGTTCTGCGCCTCGTCGACGATCAGCAGCGCACGCCGGCCCTTCGCGGCCAGCGCGGTCAGGAAGCCTTCGAGGCTCGCGATCAAATGCGCCTTCGACGCGCCGGCGGTCGGCACGCCGTAGGCAGTCAGGATGGCGCGCAGCAGGTCGCCCGATTCGAGCTGGGTGCTGACCACCTGCGCGGCCACCACCTTCTCGGCGTCCAGCCCTTCGAGCAGCGTGCGCACCAGCGTGGTCTTGCCGGCACCGATCTCGCCGGTGACGATGATGAAGCCCTCGCCCTGGTGCACGCCGAACTTCAGGTAGGCCAGCGCATTGCTGTGGCCGCGGCTGTCGAAATAGAACGCCGGGTCCGGGTTCAGCTGGAAAGGCGGGCCGCTCAGGCCGAAGTGGGACTCGTACATGACGGATTCAGAATTTGTAGCGCAGCCCGGCGTAGAGGGCCTTCTCGCCTTCGAGGTCGACGGAGTTCAACGACGCGCTGTTGGATTTGACGGTGAGGCGGCGCGCGCCGAGGGTGACCGTGGTGTGCGGCGACAGCGTGCGCGAGCCCTCGACGCGCAGCGAATACTGCGTCGTGTAGCGGCCGAGGTTGGTGCCGCCGAGGCCTTCGATGCGCGAGCCGTCGCCGATCACGGTCAGCGTGGTCAGCGGCCCGAGCTTGTAGTCCCAGCCGAGCGAGGCCGATTTCTGCTCGGTGTCGTACGACGGGTCGGGAATGTTGGTCTGGCCGGTCATCTGCAACGCCTGCTGCTTCAGGTAGCCGACCTGCAGGTAGATGCGGTTGCGCCGGCCCTGCAGCGCGGCCTGGAAGCCGACGCTCTCGCGCAACTGCGCCACCACCGAGTACAGCGCGGCCGGGTTGATGCCGCCGCCCACTGGCACCGGCGACGCGCTGCCGGGTGGCAGCACGCTGTTGTCGGGGATGCCCTGGCTCGACACCGTGCGGCTCGCCTGCAGCCCGATCGTGGTGGTGGCCGAGTTGTGCGCGTAGACCGCGTCCCAGGCGTTGCCGAAGTAGCGGTGCTCGACCGTCACGCGCAGGTTGCTGCGCTCGTCGGGCCGCCAGGTCACGCGCCCGCCGTACAGCGTGTCGGTCGGGGTGTCGGCCAGCAGCGAGGTCTGCTCGCGCCCGCCGACGATGCCCAGCACCAGCTGCGGCTGCGGCTGCCAGTTCAGCCACAGGCGCGCCTCGCGCGTGCTGAGTGTCTGGCCCTGCGTGAAGTCGTCGCTCTCGTCGTGCGCTTTCACCTCGATCTGCAGGCCGAAGCTGCGCGGTGCTCGCTCGTACGAGACGATCTTGTCCAGGGCCTTGGTGGTGCGCGTCTGCTTGGTCAGGAAGTCGGTGATGCGCGCGTGCGAGTAATCGACGCGCGCCAGCATCGAATCGAGCTCGTTGAAGCGGTGCATCAGGTACGGGCTCAGCTGGTAGCGGCGGCGCGGCTCCAGCTTGTACGAGGTGGCGGCCTCCGGGCGCGTCGCGTACGGGTCGTCGAAGGTCGGGTCGATCCGGTACCAGGCGTCGAAGTAGGCCCAGTCCTCGACCACCTTCGAAGCGAGGTCGATGCGGGCGCGCGGCAGCAGGCGCGCCGGCTGGCTGTCGTTCAGGTAGGTCAGCCCGCTGACGGCCGCATTGCCGCTCAGCGTGATGCGCGGCCCGCGCCGCTCGAACACCACCGACGGCTGCACCTCGAGCACGGTGTCGCTCTGCTTGATGCCGAGGTCGGGCGTCGCGTTGTCGGTGTGCACCAGCCGCGAATCGATGGCGAACACGACGTGGGTGGCCGGCGGCGGGCCGGCCGGGGCAGAAGCTGCCGCCGCGGCCGAGGGGGCGGAGATGCTGCCGAACGCGCCGGTGCCGGCGCCGGGGGCGGCCGGCGTGCCAGGGGTCGCCGCCGGTGCGCCGGAATACTGGCCCCAGGCGCCGAAGCCGCATCCCAGCAAGGGCACGGCCAGCAGTGCACGGGCCAGGCAGGTGGGGCGAAGGGTCCGTCGGCTTGTGCGCACGTCGTTCAAGTCCGGCGGTATTGCGGGTAGCGTTCGTAGCCGGACGATGCACGCTGGCTGGTGGCCTTGTTCAGCACGCACCACACGGTCTCGCAAGCCTCGATGTCGGCGAACGCACGCGCGACCGAGCTCTGCGCGGTTTTCTGCGCCTGCACCACCATCAGCACCTGGCCCATGCGGGCGGCCAGCACGCGCGATTCGCTGGTGGCCAGCAGCGGCGGGCCGTCGAAGATCACGATGCGGTCGGCATAGCGCTCGGCCAGGTCGGCCAGCAGCCGCTCCATCGCGACGCTCGCCAGCAGCTCGGTCGACTGGTCGGTCGGCCGGCCGGCCGGCAGCAGCGACAGCTTCGGGATGTTGGTGCGCATCAGCACCTCGGACAAGTCGAGCGACGGCTTGGTCAGCACGTCCAGCATGCCGAGTTCGGCCTCGACGCCCAGGCGCGCCATCACCGACGGGCGCACCACGTCGGCATCGACCAGCAGCACCGAATGGTCGACTTCCATCGCGATGCTCATCGCGAGGTTGATCGCGTTGTAGGTCTTGCCCTCGCCCGGCAGCGCGCTGGTCACGAAGATCAGGTTGCCACCGGTCTTGCCGGCCTCACGCGCCGCCTGTGCGTGTTCGATGATCGGCCGCTTGACGGCACGCAGCTCCTCGGCGAGGCCCATGCGCGGATCGTCCGGCGTCAGGTAGCCCTCGGCCGCGAGGCGGCGCAGGTCGATCTGCACCTCGCGCGAGCGGGCGTTGGTGGGGGCACGGTCGGCGCGCGTCGGGCGGGCGATGGTGCGCGGCGCGAGTGCGATGTCGTCGGCGACCGCGGCGCGTGCCATCGGTGTCGCGGGCGCGAGGCCCGCCGGCAGCGTGGCCGCACCGGCGGTGCCGCCGGTGACCGGGCCGAAGCCGGGCTCGGTGGCCGTCGGCGCCCAGCTCGGCACGTCGATGCCGGCGCGTCGGAGTTCCTCGAGGCGGCGGGTGGCTTGTTCGATGATGCTCATGATCGGGCTGCGGACAGGTTCAGTGGGGCTGGATGCCGTTGGACAAGAGCGCGATCCAGGTCACGTTCAAGGCCATGAACACCACCATCGCGCCGCTCAGGCGGATGAGGTCGAAGCGCTGCGCGCGCTCGGCCGCCATCGAGAGGTGGCGCGACACGGTTCCCAGCACCGGGCGCTTCGCGAAGGCCTGCAAGGCCTCCTGCGTGTCGAAGGTCGGGTAGAGCTTGCCCATGCCGAACGCTGCACCGCCACCGGCCGCCAGCGCGAGGATCATCGCGACCACGGCCAACGCGGTGCGGTCCGGGAACGCGGCCTTGGCCGGCACGCGCGGCGGCTCGACCAGGCGGTACTCGGCCATGCTCTTCGACTGGTCGATCTTCAGGCCGAGCGAGGCCGCCTCGCGGCGCGAGACCAGCATGTCGTACTGCTTGCGCATGATGTCGTAGTCGCGGTTCAGCTGCGCGAGTTCGGCCTCGGCCTGCGGCACGCGGCTGGCGGTGGCCTTGACCTGGCCGAGGCGTTCCTGCTGGCCGCCGAGCTGGCTGCGCAGCGACGCGACATTGGCCTCGGCCTCGGCCAGCGCGATGCGCAGGCGCTGGTACACCGGGTTCGACGACGCGACGCGGCCGCCGCTCTTGGCCGCCGCCTTCGCGCGGTCGGCCTCCTGCTGGCGCTTCTGCGTTTCCAGCTGGCCGATCATCCGGCGCGCCGCGATCACGTCGGGGTGCGCGTCGGTGTAGCGGCGCAGCAGGTCGTCCAGCGAGCGGCGCTGCGCATCCAGGCGCGAGTCGATCTCGGTCTGCATCGCCATCGGCACCGCCGGCGCCGGGGCGTCGACCGCCACGTTCGGTTCTTCGCTCGACAGCTCGCGCTTCAAGGCATCGCGCGATTGCTCGGCCGCGGCCAGCGTCATGCGCAGCTTGCCGACCTCGTCGGTCAGCACCGACATGCGGGCGAAGTAATCCTGGCCCGACACGCCGGAGACGCCGAAGTTGCGCAGCTTGAATTCCTTCACGCGGTTCTCGGCCTCGACCAGCTTGACCTCGTAGGCCTTGATCTGCTCGTCGATGAAGCGGCTCGCGTCCTGCGAGTCGCGCTGCTTGCTGTCGTTGCCGGAATCGATGAACAGGTTCACCAGCCCGTCGACGACGGCCTTCGCGCGGTTCGGGTCGCCGTCGCGGTAGCTGATCAGGTACAGGTTGCCGCCGCTGTGCTCGACCTTGATGCGGGCGGTCAGGCGGTCGATCGCCTGTTCGCGCTTCAGGTCGGTCAGCGTGCCCAGGCCGACGCCCGGATCGCCCATCAGGCGTTCGATGTTCGGGCGCGACAACAGCGTCTTCGCGAGCATGCGCACCTGCTGGTCGAGGTCGGGCTGGAACGCGAGGCCGGCCATCAGCGGCTTCAGCACCGACTGGGTGTCGACGAACAGCTTGGCGGTGGCTTCGTAGCGGTTGGGGATCACCCACACCATCAAGGCCAGCACGACGGCGGTGGCCCAGGCCACGGCCATCGCCAGCCAGCGGCGCTGCCAGATCGTGCGCAGCACGATCGAGATCTGACGGGTCAACTCATTCATCTTGAGGCTTCTGGATGGGTCGACGACACGCGGATGCCGACCGTCTCAACAGGGGGTGGTGGGGCCGGGCCCATGCGATGCGCGGTGAGCGATCGGCATCGGGCGTGGCCGCCTGGTTCAGAACCAGCTTTGCGGGACGATGATCACGTCGCCGGGTTTCACGTCGACGTTGGCCGAGATGTCGCCACGCTTGATCAGGTCCTTGAGCCGCACGCTGTACTGCTTGCCCTGCTCGGTGCCGCGCACCAGCACGGCGGCATTGCCGTCGGCGAACTCGGTCAGGCCGCCGGCCTGGATCATCACGTCGAGCAGCGTCATGTTCTGGCGGTACGGCACCGACTGCGGGCGGGTGGCCTCGCCGATGATGCGGATCTGCTCCGAGAACGAGCCCTGGAAGTTGTTGACGACGACGGTGACGACCGGGTCGCGGATGTACTTGCCGAGCTTGGCCTCGATGTCGCGCGCCAGGTCGGCCGGGCTGCGGCCGGCGGCGAGCACGTCCTCGACCAGCGGCGTCGAGATGCGGCCGTCCGGGYGCACGGTGACGGTGGACGACAGGTCGGCATTGCGCCACACGACGATGTTGATGCTGTCGAGCGCACCGATCAGGTAGCGGTGGTCCGGCGTCTCGGCCACCTTCGGCGCCGGCGGCAGGCCGCTGAAGCTGCCGCAGGCCGACAGCAGCACGGCCGTTGCGACTGCACCGACCCATCCCAACAGTTTCTTGACGTTCATTCTGGAGTTCCCTTTTGTCTCTGCGGTGGTGCGGCGCGAATTCAGTGCGCGCCTTCGCGGAACAGCACGACGCTGACGGTCTCGATCAGGACCAGCAGGTCCAGCATCAGCGAGTTGTTCTTCACGTAGTACAGGTCGAATTGGTGCTTGCGGCGTGCATCGTCGACCGACGCGCCGTAGCTGTAGCGCACCTGGGCCCAGCCGGTCACGCCCGGCTTGATGCTGTGGCGCACGTCGTAGAACGGGATCTGTTCCTTCAGCTGCTTGACGAAGCTCGGGCGCTCCGGGCGCGGGCCGACCATGCTCATCTCGCCGCGCAGCACCGACAGCAGCTGCGGCAGTTCGTCGATGCGGGTCTTGCGCATGAAGGCGCCGACGCGGGTCACGCGCGAATCGTTCTTGGTGGCCCAGACCGCGACACCGTCTTTCTCGGCATCGGTGCGCATGCTGCGGAACTTCATGCACATGAAGATCTTGCCGCCGAGGCCGACGCGCTCCTGCTTGTAGATGATGGGGCCGCGGCCCTCGAGGCGGATCGCCAGCACCGCCAGCAGCATCACCGGCGAGGCGAGCAGCAGCAGGAACGACGAGCTCGCGATGTCGAACGTGCGCTTCAGGATCATGCGCAGGCGGCCCTGCACGAAGCCCTGGCCGTAGACCAGCCAGCTGGCCTTCAGGCTGTCGATCGGCACCTCGGACTTGGCGCGCTCGTAGAAGCCGGCCAGGTCGACGATGGGCACGCCGCGGATGCGGCAGGCGAGCAGCTGGTCCATCGGGACGCCGCCACCGCGCTGTTCGCGCACCGCGACGATGACTTCATCGATGTGGTGGTCGCGCACGATGTCCTCGATCGACAGCTCGCGCGAGAACACCTTGTGGCCGCGCAGGCTGGCGACCTGCAGGCCCGAGGCCGCGTCGGCTTCGGTCGGGAAGAAGCCGGCGACGTTGCGGCGCAGGCGCTTCATCGTCATCAGGTCGCTGGCGACGCTTTGCGCTTCGGCGCCGTTGCCGACGATCAGCACCTTCGGGATGGTGGCCAGGCGGCTCATCAGGAACATCGCACCGCGCACCAGCACCAGGCCGACCAGCAGGTACAGCACGGCCTTGGTCATGATCTGCACCGCATAGCCGCCGTTGGCCATGCTGTCGAGCACCAGGTAGGTCACGTAGGCACCGACGACCAGCGCGGCCAGCGTGCGGCGCAGCATCGCGGCGAAGCCGATCGGGGTCGGGCGGTACAGGCCGGCGAAGGCGTACAGCAGCGACATCACCATCGCGAAGCCGCTGGCGAACAGGAACAGGTGGGGAACCGTCAGGCCGGCCGGCGCGTCCTGCGCCCCCGGCAGGATGTGGACCGACGAGGCGGCCAGCACGATGGCGAAGAAGCACAGCAAACCGTCGGCGATCATCCCGAACAGGGTGGCCACCGAAACATGCAACTGAAACACCTTCAACATGACGCTCATCCTTCAGAACTGCCTCCCGGGGGTGCCGCCGATCACTTCGGCGTGCTGCACGGGATGCAAGCAGATGGCGCGGATTGTCAGTACAGGTGGACGGGTCCCCAATCCTCTAAACGAGGGTGCCCCCCCGTGAACAGGGGGGCGGCAGCGAGCTTCAGCTCAACATTTGATGCCGACGTGCAACGCCACGATGCCGGCGCTCAAGTTATGAACGTCGACATGGCCGAAACCGGCGGCCTTCATCATCGCCTTCAGCGTCTGCTGGTCGGGGTGCATGCGGATCGATTCGGCGAGGTAGCGGTAACTGTCTGCGTCACCGGCCACCAGCTTGCCGATGCGCGGCAGCGCCTTGAACGAATACCAGTCGTAGAACTTCTCCAGCGGCTTGGCCACCTTCGAGAACTCCAACACCAGCAGCCGGCCGCCCGGGCGCAGCACGCGGCACATCTCGGCCAGCGCGCGGTCCTTGTGGGTCATGTTGCGCAGGCCGAAGGCGACGCTGACGAGATCGAAGCGATCGCTTGCAAACGGCAGCACCTCGGCATCGCAGATCGCCGTCGGCAGCACCAGGCCCTGGTCGAGCATGCGGTCGCGGCCCTGGCGCAGCATCGCCTCGTTGATGTCGGTGTGCACGACGGTGCCGCGCTCGCCGACCTTCTTCGCGAAGGCGCCGGCCAGGTCGCCGGTGCCGCCGGCGATGTCGAGCACCGAATCGCCCTCGCGCAGGTTGGCGACGGCCACCGTGTAGGCCTTCCAGGCCCGGTGCATGCCCATCGACATCACGTCGTTCATCAGGTCGTACTTCGACGCGACCGAATCGAACACGCCACGCACGCGCTCGGCCTTGCGGGTCTCGTCGACGGTCTCGTAGCCGAAATGGGTGTTGCTCATGGGGTCCGTCCGTCGTCGTCAGTGGTGATGGCCGCAGGCGGACGCGGCCTTGTCGGGCATCGGGGAGTCGCGCGTGGCGCCGGCGGCCTTCAGCCGCTCTTCGTATTGCCGCCACAGGTCAGCCTCTTGCGAGCCGAGGAAGTAGAGGTAGTCCCACGAGAAGATGCCGGTCTGGTGGCCGTCGGAGAAGGTGGGCTGCACCGCGTAGTTGCCGACCGGCTCGAGCGCCGTCAGCGTGACCTCGCGCTTGCCGGTCTGCAGCGTCTCCTGGCCCGGGCCGTGGCCCTTGACCTCGGCCGACGGCGAGTAGACCCGCATCAGCTCGAACGGGATGCGGAAGCTGCGGCCGTCGGCGAAGGCCACCTCGAGCACGCGCGATTGCTCGTGCACCGTGATCGCGGTGGGTTGCGGGGTCTGGGCAGTGAGGCCGGCCATGGGGATTCCGAGTGTAGGAGGGTTCAGGCCGCGCGCGACAGCGCGACGGCGACGCGTTCGTCGAGGCCTGTCAGATGCTGCGCCAGGCGTTCGGCGGCGGGGGGCTGCACGTCGCGCTGGCGCGTGCCCCAGATGGGCTGCGGGAAGTGGCTGTCCCAGTCGAAGCGCGCGATGACGTGCCAGTGCAGGTGCGGCACCATGTTGCCGAGCGCCGCGAGGTTGATCTTGGTCGGCGAGAGGGCCTCGCGCAGCACGCGCTCGACGCTGGCCACCAGCGTCATCGCGTGAGCGCGGGCGGTGGCATCGAGGTCGGAGAACTCGGCCACGTGCTGGCGCGAGACGACGCGGTAGAAGCCGGGGAAGTTCGCATCGGCGATGCGGATCACGCGCCAGGCGTCGTCCTGCCACACCAGCGTGCCGCCGCTCTCGCGGCACAGCTCGCAGCCGGGGGCGGGGTGGTCGGGGCGGAGGAAGTCTGCAGGCATCCGCGCATTATCGGCGGCGCCGATAACATCGACGCCTTCTCCCGAGAACGGACCTGCTGTCATGACCTCTGCGCTCACACGCCGCCACTTCAACATCGCCCTCGCTGGTGCGCTCGCGTCCGCAGGCACGGCCTACGGTGCCGACGCCTGGCCGTCGAAGCCGATCCGCTGGGTGGTGGCCTACCCGGCCGGTGGCGGCTCGGACTTCCTCGCGCGGCAGCTCGCGCCGCAGCTGGGCAAGCAGCTCGGCCAGACGATCATCATCGACAACCGCCCGGGCGCGGCCGGCATGATCGGCACCGACAACGCGGCCAAGTCGGCACCGGACGGCTACACGATCGTGACCGGCGACAACGGCGCGATGGTCTTCAACTCGGCGATGTACAAGAAGGTGCCCTACGACCCGAAGGACCTGGCGCCGGTCGGCTTCATGGCGCGCTTCCCGCTGATCCTGGCGGTGAACCCGAACGCCGGCTTCACGAGCGCGCAGCAGCTGCTGGACGCGATCAAGAAGAACCCCGGCAAGTACAGCTACGCATCGCCCGGCATCGGCAGCCCGCACCATTTGGCGATGGAGCTGCTGAAGGACCGCACCGGCAGCTTCGTCGTGCACGTGCCGTACCGCGGCACGGCGCTCGCGGTGCAGGACGTGATCTCGGGCCAGGTGCCGATGATGGTGTTGGACACCGCGGCCGGGTTGCCGCAGATCAAGGGCGGCAAGGTGAAGGCGCTCGCGGTGATGTCGAAGAAGCGCATCGCGTCATTGCCGGATGTRCCGACACTCGACGAGCTGGGCATCAAGGGCTTCGAGGTCACCGCGTGGCAGGGGCTGTTCGTGCCGCACGGCACGCCGCCGGAGATCGTCGCAAGGCTGACGCAGGAGATGCACAAGGCGATCACGACGCCGGAGGTGAAGGCGCGGTTGGAGGAGTTCGGGCTGGATGTGGCGCCGACGGACGGGCCGGCGCTGGCCGCGTTCGTTCAGCAGGAGACGAGGTTCTGGCATGCGCTGATCAAGGAGCGCAAGCTGTCGGCGGATTGAGCTCTCAAGCCGGTTTTTTGCGCCAATAGGCGGGTTGACGCCGGTGGTGCGCGACAGCCACCACCGTGACCTGATCGCCGTCGACGACATACCAGATGGTGTAGGGAAAACGGTGCAGCACGAGCTTGCGGTTGCCGAGGGCATCCGGCCCACGCACCAAGGGGGCATGGCCGATTCTTTCCATGCCGTCGAAGACCGCCGTCCGAAAACCCTCGGCTGCAGACACACTGCGCTCCCGGTACCAGCGGAAGGCGCTGGCGATATCGTTCTCTGCTACCGGATCGAACCGGAGGTGGAAGTCGCTCACAGGCTGCTGAGACGGGCCTTCACTTGTTCCCAGGGGACCGTCTGTCGAACTCCGGTGCGCAGCTCCAGCTTGCGTTGTTCGATCTCTTGGGCCCACGCTTGCGTCACGACGGATTCTTCTTCGCCGTCCAGGCTTTCCAGCAAGGCGAGCGCAAGAGCGGACCTTTCATCCGGCGCCAGATCCAGCGCTTGCGACATCAATTGATCGACTCGAGCGTTCATGGTGGACAGTCTAGGCCGGACAGCAGCATCACACCAGCACCCGCTCGATCCCGCCGTCATTCGCCATCTCCACATACTCCGGCATCCAGTCCGCCCCGAGGATCTTGTTGGCCATCTCGACGACGATGTAGTCGGCCTCCAGCAGCCCGTTCTGCAGGTCATTGCCGTAGCGCGACAGCCCCTGCAAACAGCTCGGGCACGAGGTCAGGATCTTCACCGGCCCCTCGGCGGCCACCGCACCGGTCGCCCGCAGCGTCGCCTCGTCGCGGCGCAGTTCTTCTTCCTTGCGGAAGCGCACCTGCGTCGAGATGTCGGGCCGCGTCACGCCCAGCGTGCCGCTCTCGCCGCAGCAGCGCTCGCTCTTCAGCACGTTCTCACCCACCAGCGCCTTCACCGTCTTCATCGGCTCCTGCAGCTTCATCGGCGAGTGGCACGGGTCGTGGTACAGGTACCCGGCCCCCTGCGTCGTGTCGAGCGTGATGCCCTTCTCCAGCAGGTACTCGTGGATGTCGATGATCCGGCAGCCCGGGAAGATCTTGTCGAACTGGTAGCCCTGCAGCTGGTCGTAGCAGGTGCCGCAACTCACCACCACCGTCTTGATGTCGAGGTAGTTCAACGTGTTGGCCACGCGATGGAACAGCACCCGGTTGTCGGTGATGATCTTGTCGGCCTTGTCGAACTGCCCCGAGCCGCGCTGCGGATACCCGCAGCACAGGTAGCCCGGCGGCAACACCGTCTGCACGCCGGCATGCCACAGCATCGCCTGCGTCGCGAGACCCACCTGCGAGAACAACCGCTCCGAGCCGCAGCCCGGAAAATAGAACACCGCCTCGGTCTCGGCCGTCGTCGCCTTCGGGTTGCGGATGATCGGGACGTAGTTCTTGTCCTCGATGTCGAGCAGCGCCCGCGCCGTCTTCTTCGGCAGCCCGCCCGGCAGCTTCTTGTTGATGAAGTGGATCACCTGCTCCTTGATCGGCGCGGTGCCCACCGTCGAACGCGGCGCGGCCGTCTGCTTCTTCGCGAGGCCGCGCAGCAGGTTGTTGGCCATGCGCTGCGCCTTGAAGCCCACGTCGACCATCGCGCTGCGCAGCAGCTTGATCGTCTCCGGGTTGGTGGCGTTGAGCATCATCATCGCCATCTTGTTGCCGGGGCGGAAGCTCTTCTTGCCCATCTTGCGCAGCAGGTTGCGCATGTTCATCGACACGTCGCCGAAGTCGATCTTCACCGGGCACGGGCTCAGGCACTTGTGGCACACCGTGCAGTGGTCGGCCACGTCCTCGAACTCCTCCCAGTGCTTGATGCTGACGCCGCGGCGCGTCTGCTCCTCGTACAGGAAGGCCTCGACCAGCAGCGAGGTCGCGAGGATCTTGTTGCGCGGGCTGTACAGCAGGTTGGCGCGCGGCACGTGCGTCGCACACACCGGCTTGCACTTGCCGCAGCGCAGGCAGTCCTTCACCGACGCGGCGATCTCGCCGATGTCGCTCTGCTGCATGATCAGCGACTCGTGCCCCATCAGCCCGAAGCTCGGCGTGTAGGCGTTGGTCAGGTCGGCCTTCAGGCGCACGCCGTCGAAGCTCGCATCGCGCAGCAGCTTGCCCTTGTTGAAGCGGCCCTCGGGGTCGACGCGCTGCTTGTACGCGGTGAAGCCGGCCAGTTCGTCGTCGGTCAGGAACTCGAGCTTGGTGATGCCGATGCCGTGCTCGCCGGAGATCACGCCGTCGAGCGAGCGCGCCAGCTTCATGATGCGCGCCACCGCCTCGTGCGCCGTCTGCAGCATCTCGTAGTTGTCGCTGTTGACGGGGATGTTGGTGTGCACGTTGCCGTCGCCGGCATGCATGTGCAGCGCCACCCACACGCGGCCGCGCAGCACGTCGGCGTGGATCTTCTGGCAGGCGTCGACGATCGGCGACAGCGTGGCCCCGGCAAAGATGCCCTGCAGCGGCGCGCGGATCTGCGCCTTCCACGACGCACGCAGCGTGTGGTCCTGCAGGTCGTCGAAGAAGCTCACCCCGCGATCGGTCTGAACCTGGTCGAGGTTCGACAGCCAGTGCGACCACAGCCCGCGCACCTCGCGCAGCAGCGCCAGCGCCTGCTGCACGCGGTCCTCGAGCAGCTCGGCCGACGCGATCTGGTTCGCGTCGTCGCTCTTGCCGAGCGGCAGCTGGCCGGCGACGAAGAAGTCTTCCAGCGCGTCGACCAGCGCCAGCTTGTTGCGCAGGCTCAGCTCGATGTTGATGCGCTCGATGCCGTTGGTGTATTCGCCCATGCGCGGCAGCGGGATCACCACGTCTTCATTCACCTTGAACGCGTTGGTGTGCCGGCTGATCGCCGCGGTGCGCTTGCGGTCGAGCCAGAACTTCTTGCGCGCCTCGGCGCTCACCGCGACAAAGCCCTCGCCAGCGCGGCCGTTGGCCAGCCGCACCACCTCGCTGGTGGCCCGCGCCACCGCGTCGGGGTCTTCGCCGGCGATGTCGCCGACCAGCACCATCTTCGGCAAGCCGCCGCGCTTGCTCTTGGTCGCGTAGCCGACCGCCTTCAGGTAGCGGTCGTCCAGGTGCTCCAGCCCGGCCAGGATCGCGCCACCGGGCTTCTTCTGCTCGGCGAACATGAAATCCTTGATCTCGACGATGGACGGCACCGCGTCCTTCGCGTTGCCGAAGAACTCCAGGCACACCGTGCGGGTGTGCGCCGGCATCTTGTGCACCACCCAGCGTGCGCTGGTGATCAGGCCGTCGCAGCCTTCCTTCTGGATGCCGGGCAGGCCGGCGAGGAACTTGTCGGTGACGTCCTTGCCGAGGCCTTCCTTGCGGAAGGTGCGGCCCGGCACGTCGAGCTGCTCGGTGCGTTCGAGCGCCTTGCCGGTCGCGTCGAAGTACTTCAGCTCGAAGCGGGCCACGTCCACGTCATGGATCTTGCCCATGTTGTGGTCGAGCCGCACCACCTCCAGCCACTTGGCGTCGGGCGTGACCATGCGCCACGAGGCCAGGTTGTCGAGCGCGGTGCCCCACAGCACGGCCTTCTTGCCGCCGGCGTTCATCGCGATGTTGCCGCCGATGCACGAGGCCTCGGCCGAGGTCGGGTCGACCGCGAACACGAAGCCGGCGCGCTCGGCCGCATCGGCCACGCGCTGCGTGACGACGCCGGCCTCGGTCCAGATGGTGGCCACGTCGCGGTCCATGCCCGGCAGGCGCATCACCTCGACCTCGGTCATCGCCTCGAGCTTCTCGGTGTTGATGACCGCGCTGTTCCAGGTCAGCGGCACGGCGCCGCCGGTGTAGCCGGTGCCGCCCCCGCGCGGGATGATCGTCAGGCCCAGCTCGATGCACGCCTTCACCAGCGCGGCCATCTCGGCCTCGGTGTCGGGGGTCAGCACGACGAACGGGTATTCGACGCGCCAGTCGGTCGCGTCGGTCACGTGCGACACGCGGGACAGACCGTCGTACTTGATGTTGTCCTTCGCGGTGTGGCGGCCGAGCGCGCGGGTGGCCTTGCGGCGCAGCGCGTCCATCGCGTCGAACTGGTCGGCGAAGGCCTGCACGGCTTGGTGGGCAGCGTCCAGCAGCTCGCCGACCGAGGCGTCGCGCTGGGCGTCGCTCTCGGTGGCAACCGCCGGGTTGCGCCGCGCCTGCACCTCGCGCAGCCGGTGGTTCAGCGCCTCGATCAGCAGGCGGCGGCGGCGCGGGTTGTCGAGCAGGTCGTCCTGCAGGTAGGGGTTGCGCTGCACCACCCAGATGTCGCCCAGCACCTCGTAGAGCATGCGGGCCGAGCGGCCGGTCTGGCGCTCGTCGCGCAGGCGGTCCAGCAGTTCCCAGGCCCGCGACCCCAGGATCCGGATCACGATCTCGCGGTCGGAGAACGAGGTGTAGTTGTACGGAATCTCGCGCAGGCGGGGCGCCTTGTGCGCGGCGGTCGCCGCGGCGATCTGGTTCAGCGGGATGGGTGCGTTCATGGGGGCCAGGCAGCCTGCTCGCCTGTGGGGCACTTGGTCGCAAATGGTACCTCAGTGTCTTTGTCGCTTGCTTCGCTGGCGCAGGGTGGTGGGGGCTTCGGGACTGGACTGTCCCCCGCCCTCGAACTGCCTGTCGGCAGTCCAAGGGCTCCTCCTTTACGTCCTGTCCCGAAGCCCCCACCACCCTGCGCCCGGGTTGCCTCACGCGAAGAACTTGGAACACACACCCTCCCCAACCCAAACGCTGCGGAAACGCGCGCATGAGGGAACGTTTCCGGCGCGGGGTGCTGGGGTGCTCGCGGACAGGACGTAAAGGAGGAGCCCTCGGGCCGCCGGGAGGCGGCTCGAGGGCGGGGGACAGTCCAGTCCGTGAGTACCCCAGCACCCCGCGCCCGCACACGAACCACCCACGAGGGGTAATCCACAGTTGCCGCAGCCCCCCAACCGCGACATAAACGGCCTGTCACAAACTCGTAGCACACTGCGCGGCTGGTCAAAAACCAACCCGTCATTTTCCGGAGAAGTACATGACAACGAAAAGATACGCCGCCCTCGCCGCCGCCGGCTTCGCCGCGCTGGCGCTCGCCGGCCCTGCCCAGGCCCAGGTCGAAGTGCAGTGGTGGCATTCGATGACCGGCGGCCTGAACGAATGGGTCAACGACCTGGCCACGCAGTTCAACAACAGCCAGAAAGACTACAAGGTCGTCCCGACCTTCAAGGGCAACTACGACGAGTCCATGACCGCCGCGGTCGCCGCCTTCCGTGCCGGCAACGCGCCGCACATCCTGCAGGTGTTCGAAGTCGGCACCGCGACGATGATGTCGGCCAAGGGCGCGATCAAGCCGGTCGGCGAAGTGATGAAGCAGAGCGGCGTCAGCTTCGACCCGAAGGCCTACGTGCCGGCGGTCTCGGGCTACTACACCGCGCCGAGCGGCGAGATGCTGTCGTTCCCGTTCAACAGCTCGACGACGATCTTCTATTACAACAAGGACGCCTTCAAGGCCGCCGGGCTCGACCCGAACAAGCCGCCGACCACCTGGCCCGAGGTGACACTGGCCGCCGCGAAGCTGAAGGCGAACGGCGTCAAGTGCCCGTACACCACCAGCTGGATGAGCTGGGTGCACCTGGAGAGCTTCTCGACCTGGCACAACACGCTGTTCGCGACGCAGAACAACGGCTTCGGCGGCCCGAGCGCCCGCCTGGCCTTCAACTCGCCGCTGCACCTGCGCCACTTCGAGAACCTGGCCAACATGTCCAAGCAGGGCCTGTTCGTCTACAAGGGCCGCGCGAGCGTCGCGGTGCCGTCGTTCGTGTCGGGTGAATGCGCGATGTTCACCGGTTCGTCGGGCTCGTACGCCGATGTCAGCAAGGGCGCGAAGTTCGCGTACGGGCTGGCCCCGCTGCCGTACTACCAGGATGTGCCGGGTGCGCCGCAGAACACCGCGATCGGCGGTGCGAGCCTGTGGGTGATGGCAGGCAAGAAGCCGGCCGAGTACAAGGCCGTCGCCGAGTTCTTCAAGTACCTGTCGAGCCCGGACGTGCAGTCGGCCAGCCACAAGCGCACCGGCTACCTGCCGATCACGACGGCGGCCTACGAGCAGACCGAGAAGTCGGGCTTCTACAAGGAAAAGCCGGGCACCGACGTCGCGGTGACGCAGATGATCCGCAAGACGACCGACAAGTCGCGCGGCATCCGCCTCGGCAACTTCGTCCAGATCCGCACCATCATCGACGAGGAAATCGAGCAGATCTGGTCGGGCAAGAAGGACGCGAAGACGGCGCTGGACGACGCGGTGAAGCGCGGCAACGAGCAGCTCGAACGCTTCGAGAAGCAGAATAAGGCTCCTCAACCCTGAACGGAACAGGGCCCTGACCCAGCGGACCCCGTGGAACCGGCTTTGCCGGGCCACTGGGGTCGCCCCCTTGAGGGGGAGGCGCGCAGCGCCTCGGGGGTGGGCCCATCACCCCATGGAAAAGCGAGTTAGGTTCGATTCGCAGGTCCTGCCCTGGATGCTGGTTGCCCCGCAGCTGGCGATTTGCGCCGTCTTCTTCTTCTGGCCGGCCGCCCAGGCGCTGCTGCAGTCGATGCAGGTGCAGGACAGCTTCGGCCTGTCGACCGAATGGGTCGGGCTGGAGAACTTCAAGACGCTGTTCGGCGATTCGGCCTACCTCGAATCCTTCAAGGTCACCGCGGTGTTCTCGCTGCTGGTGGCGGTGCTGGGCATCGCGCTGTCGCTGATGCTGGCGATCTTTGCCGACCGCGTGGTGCGCGGCGCGCTGTTCTACAAGACGATGCTGATCATCCCGTACGCGGTGGCACCGGTGGTGACCGGCGTGCTGTGGGTGTTCATGTTCTCGCCGTCGATCGGCGTGGTGGCCTACGGGCTGGACCACGTCTTCGGCTTCCAGTGGAACCACCTGCTGAACAGCACGCACGCGATGACGATGATCGTCACCGCGGCGGTCTGGAAGCAGATCTCGTACAACTTCCTGTTCTTCCTGGCCGGCCTGCAGTCGATCCCGAAATCGCTGATCGAGGCCGCGGCCATCGACGGCGCGCGGCCGTGGCGGCGCTTCTGGACCATCCAGTTCCCGCTGCTGTCGCCGACCACCTTTTTCCTGCTCGTGATCAACATGGTGTACGCGTTCTTCGACACCTTCGCGATCATCGATGCCACCACCCACGGCGGCCCGGGCCGCGACACCGCGATCCTGGTCTACAAGGTCTATCAAGACGGCTTCAAGGGCGGCGACCTCGGCGGCTCGGCCGCGCAGTCGACGGTGCTGATGCTGATCGTCATCACGCTGACGGTGCTGCAGTTCCGCTACGTCGAAAAGAAAGTGCAGTACTGACATGGTCGAGCGCCGCTCCACCCTGGGCATCCTCGCCCACGCCGTGATGATCCTCGGCGTGCTGATCGTCGCGTTCCCGCTGTACATCGCGTTCATCGCGTCGACGCACACCTCGCAGGCCATCCTGCAGGTGCCGATGCCGATGTCGCCCGGCGGGCACTTCTGGGAGAACTACGTCGCGGCGCTGAACGGCCACGGCGGCGGTGCCGGCTCGAACGCGCCGGTCGCCCGCATGATGTGGGTGAGCCTGGTCACCGCGCTGGTGATCACCTTCGGCAAGATCGCGATCTCGCTGCTGTCGGCCTTCGCGCTGGTGTACTTCCGCTTCCCGCTGCGCGGCCTGGTGTTCTGGGCGATCTTCGTCACGCTGATGCTGCCGGTCGAGGTGCGCATCAGCCCGACCTACAAGGTGGTGTCCGACCTGGGGATGCTGAACACCTATGCCGGCCTCACGGTGCCGCTGATCGCGTCGGCCACCGCGACCTTCCTGTTCCGGCAGTTCTTCCTGACCGTGCCGGACGAGTTGGTCGAGGCCGCGCGCATCGACGGCGCCGGCCCGATGCGCTTCTTCAAGGACATCCTGCTGCCGCTGTCGAAGACCTCGATCGCGGCGCTGTTCGTGATCCAGTTCATCTACGGCTGGAACCAGTACCTGTGGCCGCTGATCGCCACCACCGGCGAGCAGATGTACCCGGTGGTGGTCGGCATCCGGATGATGATTGCCGGTGGCGACTCCGGCAACGAATGGAACATCGTGATGGCGACCGCCATCCTCGCGATGCTGCCGCCGGCGATCGTCGTGATCCTGATGCAGCGCTGGTTCGTCAAGGGCCTCGTGGACACCGAGAAGTAAAGAACAACACCATGGCAGCCATTTCCCTCAAGAACGTCGTCAAGCGCTACGGCATCGGGCCGAAGGCCAACCAGGTCATCCACGGCGTCAATGCCGAGATCGGCGACGGCGAGTTCATCGTGATCGTCGGCCCGTCGGGCTGCGGCAAGAGCACGCTGCTGCGCATGGTCGCGGGGCTCGAAGAGGTCTCCGGCGGCGAGATCTCGATCGGCGGGCGCGTCGTCAACGACGTCGAGCCGTCCGAGCGCGACATCGCGATGGTGTTCCAGAACTACGCGCTCTACCCGCACATGAGCGTGTTCGACAACATGGCCTACGGGCTGAAGATCGCGAAGGTGCCGGTCGCCGACATCAAGACCCGCGTCGACAAGGCCGCGAAGATCCTCGAACTCGGCGCGCTGCTGCAGCGCAAGCCGCGCGAGCTGTCTGGCGGGCAGCGCCAGCGCGTCGCGATGGGCCGCGCGATCGTGCGCCAGCCGCAGGTCTTCCTGTTCGACGAGCCGCTGTCCAACCTCGACGCGAAGCTGCGCGGCCAGACCCGGCTCGAGATCCGCAAGCTGCACGCCGAACTCGGCGTCACCTCGCTGTTCGTCACGCACGACCAGGTCGAGGCGATGACGCTCGCGCAGCGCATGATCGTGATGAACGCCGGCCACATGGAGCAGATCGGCACACCGGAAGAGGTGTACGCCCGCCCGGCCACCACCTTCGTCGCGAGCTTCATCGGCTCGCCGCCGATGAACCTGCTGACCGGCCGCGCGCAGGGCACGCGCTTCGCGTTCGGCGGCGTCGACCTGCCGCTGCCGGCCGCTGCGCCGCGCGACGGCGAGCTGATCCTCGGCGTGCGCCCGGAGCACCTGGGCCACGCGAGCATCGCGCACGACGGCGGCTGGCCGCTCGCGGTCGAGATGGTCGAGATGCTGGGCGCCGAACGCCTGGTGCACGGCCGCATCGCCGACCACGGGTTCACGCTGCGCATCGACGGCACGCTGGTGCCGCCGGCGCCCGGCAGCACGCTGCACCTGCAGCCGTCGGCCGACCACCTGCACTGGTTCGATGCGGCGACCGGCAAGCGGGTCGTCGCATGAAGGCCTGGCCGTACCCGCTGTGGGTCGCGCACCGCGGTGCCGGGCTGCTGGCGCCCGAGAACACGCTGGCCGCCTTCCGCGTCGGCGCCAGCCACGGCTACCGCGCGTTCGAATGCGACGTGAAGCTGAGCGCCGACGGCGTGCCCTTCCTGCTGCACGATGCGACGCTGCAACGCACCACGCCCGAGCACGGCCGGGCGTCGGAGCGCAACTGGGACCAGCTGTCGCGGCTGGACGCCGGCGGCTGGCACAGCCGCGGCTTCGCCGGCGAGCCGATCCCGAGCTTCGAGGCGATCGCCCGCTACTGCCTGCGCAACGGCTTCGCGCTGAACATCGAGATCAAGCCGACGCCGGGCGACGAGGCCGAGACCGGCCGCGTCGTCGCGCGCGAGGCCGCCCGGCTGTGGGCCGGCGAAGCGGTACAGCCGCTGCTCAGCTCGTTCAAGCCCGATGCGCTGGCGGCGGCCCGCGACAGTGCGCCGGCGCTGCCGCGCGCGCTGCTGCTCGACGGCCTGCGCGACGGCTGGCTGGAAGAAGCGCAGTCGCTCGGCTGCGTTGCCGTCGTCACGCACTACGGCCTGATCGACGCCGCGGTGCTGGCACGCGTGCACGGTGTCGGGCTGCGTGCGCTGGTCTACACCGTGAACGACCCGGCCGAGGCGCGCCGTCTGGTGGCGCTGGGCATCGACGGCATCATCACCGACGCCGTCAACCGCTTCTCACCGGGCGCCGCCATCCACGACTGAGGACGGCCCGGGCCGCACATCCGCCTCCGCCCCCACCCAATCCTCGACGTTCTCCAGCTTCGGCAATTCCCGCACGTTGCGGATCACCGGGTGGCGCCCCGCCACCGCGGCCACCAGCAGCGCAAAGCTGCCGGCAAACACCAGCGAGGCGCGCAACCCCACATGCTCGCCCAGCCAGCCGCCGAGCAACGCGCCCGGCCCGGCCGGAATCAGGATCAACCAGCGCATCGTCGCCGTCATCCGACCCAGCAGCGGCTCCGGCGTCACCGCCTGCCGCAGCCCGAGGAAGTTGATGAAGATCAGCACCGCGCCGGCCGAGAAGCACAGCAGCATCGCCGCGAACGCCGCGACGCCCCAGGAGTTGGCCGGCGCCACCGCCAGCACCAGCCAGCCGACCCCGCAGATCACGAAGCCCAGCACCAGGCACGGCCCCGGCCCGTAGCGCCGGCTGATGCGGTTGCCGTACACGCTCGCGAGGATGGTGCCGCCGCCCATGCCCATGTAGCTGAGCCCGATCGCCTGCTCGCCCAGGCCGAGCGTGCGGGTCGCGAACAGGATCTGCACCACCAGCGCCGCGTGGTGGCACATCTGCCACAGCCCGACCGCGGCCGCCAGCGCGATCAGCAGCCGCTGGCTGCGCACGAAACGCACGCCGGCCTGCAGGTCGCGCCAGAAATGCGCATCGGCGCGCGGCCGGCGGATCTCGACGATGCGGATGCCGCGCAGGATGCCGGCCGACAGCAGTAGCAGCACCGCATCGACCAGCAGCGCCAGCGGCGCGCCCACCAGCTTGATCAGCGCCCCGGCCAGCCCCGGCCCGGCCACCTCGGCGCCCGAGGTGGCCAGCGCGTTCTTCGCATGCGCCTCCACCAGCCGCTCGCGCGCCACCACCTGGGTCAGCACGATCTGCGCGGCGGTGCCGGCGGTCGTGTAGACCGTGCCGATCACGAAGGCGACGACGTACATCCACGGCATCGTCAGCCAGCCCATCCACCACGCGAAGGGCACGCTCGCGACGACCACCGCGAGGCTCGATTCGCCGAGGATGTAGATCGGCAGCTTGCGCACCCGGTCGAGCCAGACGCCGGCCGGCAGCGAGAACAGCACGAAGGGCAGCGTCTCCATCATCGTCAGCAGCCCCATCTGCGTGGGCGACGCGTGCAGCAGCAGCGCGGCGGTCAGCGGCAGCGCGAGCATCGTGACCTGGCCGCCGAACGAGCTGATCAGGATCGAGGTCCAGAGCCGGCGGTAGGTGGCGTCTTGCAGCAGGTCGCCCGGCGGCAGCGACAGCCGCGCGCGCCCCTGCCGGCGCCAGGCGGCCAGTCGCTCGGACCAGCGGATCATCGTTTTCCTCCTTATTTCGTGCGGCATTGTTCTCAACCGCAGCCGCACAGTGTGCCGTGCTTCGCTACCATCCCGTCGGACAGCACATCACGGAGGTGCACGACATGGAAGGCTTGCAGATCCTTCACCTGGAGGACGACACGCTCGACGCCGAGCTGGTGCACCGCGAGGTGGCGCGGCTGGACATCCAGTCCCACTGGGTCACCGTCAGTTCGAGCGAGCAGTTCTTCGACGCGATCGAGAACACCCGCTTCGACGCGATCCTCTCCGACAACCGGGTGCCCGGCATCGAAGGCCTGCAGGCGCTGGAAGTCGCCCGGCAGCGCCGCCCCGGCATGCCGTTCATCTTCGTCAGCGGCAACACCGACCCGCGCTGGGCCGAGCACTGCCTGGAAGCCGGTGCCACCGATTACGTCCCGAAGGACCAGCTGTTCCGCCTGCCGAGCGCGCTGCGCCGGCTGCACGATGCGCGCGAGGCCGAGCGGCTGGCGGCGCTGACGCGCGGGCGCGCGCTGCTGGTCGACCTGGTGAAGGAGTTGTCGCTCGCGCGCAGCACCGACGCCATCGTGCGCATCGTGCGGCGCGGCGCACGCGAGCTGAACCAGGCCGACGGCGCCACCGTCGTGATGCGCGAAGGCGACTTCTGCCACTACGTCGACGAGGACGCGATCGGCCCGCTCTGGAAGGGCAGCCGCTTCCCGCTCGACTCCTGCATCAGCGGCTGGGCGATGCTGAACCGGCAGTCGGTCGCGATTCCCGACATCTACCAGGACCCGCGCATTCCGCACGATGCCTACCGGCCGACCTTCGTGAAGAGCCTGGTGATGGTGCCGATCCGGGCCGAGGCGCCGATCGGCGTGATCGGCAACTACTGGGCGAACGCCCACGAGGCGACGCCCGACGAGGTGCAGCTGATCCAGGCGCTGGCCGACTGCAGCTCGCTGGCGTTCGAGAACGTCGCGGTCTACGAGAACCTGGAACGCCGCGTGCAGCAGCGCACCGCCGAGCTGCAGGAGGCCAACAGCGAGCTCGAGGCCTTCAGCTACTCGGTCTCGCACGACCTGCGCTCACCACTGCGGGCGGTGCAGGGCTACAGCGAGATGCTGCTGGCCGACACGGTGCCGCCGCTGCAGGGCCAGCCACTGCTGTTCGCGCAGAACATCCTGGTCGCGGCGCAGCGCATGAACACGCTGATCGAGGACCTGCTCGGCCTGTCGAAGGTGACGCGCGCCCAGGTGCGCGTGCAGTCGGTGCACGTCGGCGCGATGGCCCGCGACATCCTGAACACGCTGCAGACGGCGTGGCCGCAGCGCAGCGTGCGCGTCGACATCGACACGAGCCTGATGGCCGACGGCGACGCCGGCCTGCTGCGGCTCGCGCTCGAGAACCTGTTGTCGAACGCCTGGAAGTTCACCAGCAAGCGCAGCGACGCGACGGTCTCGTTCAGCGCCGAGGCGCAGAAGGACGGCCACCTCGTCTACTGCGTGCGCGACAACGGCGCGGGCTTCGACATGGCCTACGTGCAGCAGCTGTTCGAGCCGTTCCGCCGGCTGCACCGGGAGTCGGAGTTTCCCGGCACCGGCGTCGGCCTCGCGATCGTGCGGCGCGTGGTCCAGAAGCACGGCGGCGAGATCTGGGTCGCGGCCGAGAAGGACAAGGGCGCGAGCTTCTTCTTCACGCTGCGGGCGCGCGGGACCGGGCGCTGACGGCCCGGCTCAGCGCAGCCGTTCCTTCAGCAGCGCCCGCAGCCGCTCGCGCAGCTCGGGCGTCATCTCGCCGAGGGAGCCGCGGCGGTTCGGCGGGATGTGCGCCGCCGCGTCGCGCTGCGCATCGAACACGTAGTGCTCGAAGATCGCGCCCCAGCCGCGGCGCTCTTCGGCGGGCAGCGACTTCAGGCACAGCAGCGCATGCAGCAGGCTGTCGAGCGCCGACGGCAGCGGGTCGTCGACCGCCAGCGCGCCGCGCCACCAGTAGTTCACCAGCATGTTGAAGCCGGCCAGCGATTCGACCTGGTGCCACCACAGCGCCGGGATGTGGATCGCATCGCCCGGCGCGAGCTCGCCCACCTGCGCGGCGGCCATCGCGTCGCGGAATTTCGGGAAGCGTTCGAAATCGGGCGCCGCGAAGTTCACCAGGCTGATCGGCGTGCCGGTCGGTGCGTGATCGAGCGGACCGATGTACAGGTTGCCGATCTGCTCCGGCGGGAACAGCGTGAAACGGCGCCGGCCGGCCACCACGCAGGCGATGTTGCTCGATTCGTCGAAGTGCGCCGGCGTCGTGATCGCGTTGCCGAGCCAGATGCGCGGAACGATCCGCCCACCGAGCAGCGGCAGCGGGTTCTCGTCGACGAAACCGGGCAGGCAGTCGGGGATCGGCGAGCTCTGCACCGCGACCGCCGGCGGGTTCGGGAAGGCCGAGTAGCGCAGCACCTGCTCCAGCACCGTCGACAGCGGCAGCTGGTTGCGCATGAAGTTGAAGCCGCTCATGTCGGCGTTGTAGAAGAGGCGCCCATGCTGGTCGGGCGGCGTCATCACCGCCTGCACCTGGCTGCCGTTGTCGTGGTCGGCCAGGTACTGCGCGAGCGCCAGCGGCGAGGCCAGGCCGTGGCGCACCGCGGGCCAGTGCTTCACGAGACCGCGCAGGATGGTCGGGCGGGCGCCGGCGAGCACCTCGCGGCGCAGCGTCTCGTCGTCGAGGTCGACGACTTCAGGGATCGGTGTGCTGGTGATCGGCTGGGACGGCATGGTCCGGCGAGGATAGCCCACGCAATGCCTCGCCCAGCTCCGCAATGACCGGTGCCCAGTCACCTCTTGCGGCTTGGCGGAACAGCCGCAGCGTGCCCGGGTACCACGGCGAATCGTCGCGCGCGGTGAGCCAGCGCCAGTCGGTCATCTGGTGCGGCAGCAGCACCCAGCAGGGCTTGCCGAGCGCGCCGGCGAGGTGGGCGACGGCGGTGTCGACGCAGATCACCAGGTCGAGCGCCTGCATGATGGCGGCGGTGTCGGCGAAGCTCTCGATCTCGCCGCCCAAGTGCAGCGCGACCGGCCCGCGCATGGCCTCGTCTTCGCCGGCGCCCTTCTGCAGGCTGACGAACTGCACGCCGGGCAGCGCGGCAAGCGGGGCCAGCAGGTCGATCGCCGGCAGCGAGCGCTCGTCGTCGTTCTCGAACGCGGGGTTGCCTTTCCAGACCAGGCCGATGCGCATCGCTTTCGTCGGCAGGGCTTTGTCCAAGCGCACCTGCCAGCGCGCGACGGCCGCGGGCTCGGCTTGCAGGTATGGCTGCGCGGCAGGAATCGTGTCAGGCCGGGTGTCCAGGAGACGCGGCACGCTGGTCGCCGAGGTCCAGCAATCCCAGCGCGCGGGCGGCAGCAGGCCGTCAGAGGGCAGCAGCTCGTCGACGCCGTCCAGCGTCGACAACAGCGCCAGCAGCGGCGGCGGGCACAGCAGCGTGACGTGGCGCGCACCGGCCTGTTTCAGCGTGGTGGCGAAGCGGGCGAACTGGATCATGTCGCCGTAGCCGCCTTCCAGGCCGACCAGCACGCTGCGGCCGTCGATCGGCTCGCCGTTCCAGCGCGGGCAGGTGACGCGCCCGGCCAGGTCGAGCTGCCAGCCGCGCCAGGCGTAGTGCGACCAGCCTTCATCCCAGCGCCCGTCGCGCAGGCACAGGTAGGCGAGGTTGATGTGCGCCTTCGGGTAGTGCGGGTCGAGCGACAGGCTGCGCCGGCAGCAGGCTTCGGCGTCGTCGTGCCGGCCCATCTGCACCAGCAGCACGCTGAGGTTGGACCAGCCGGCTGCGGCTTCGGGGTCGAGCTGCACGGCCGTCCAGCAGCCGGCCAGCGCCTCGTCGAAGCGCTTCAGCCGCGCCAGCAGCGCGGCATGGTTCAGGTGGATGGTGGGCTGCTGCGGCCGCAGCGCGAGCGCGCGGCGGTAGCAGGCCTCGGCCTCGTCGAGGCGGCCGGCGGCTTCGGCCAGCCAGCCGAGGTTGGCGTGCGCCTCGCCCAGCTCGGGCTCGATCGCGACGGCCTCGCGGAAGCAGGCTTCGGCGCTCGCGGCATCCTGCGCGGCGAGGTGGCGGGTGCCGTCGAAGAAGCGTTGGGCGGCCGTGGAGGGCATCTGCCCATTTGAATCGGGGGCACCCGTCGGCAAAGGCCGGAATCGCGGCGCGAAAGCCGGCCTGTTTCCACGCTGCCCGGATTCTGTCGCCGAACGGCCGGGGCTCAGACGGACCCCTCCTCGCCGCTGTCGTCCAACCGAACGAGCAGGCGGTCGTCACCGTGCGGGCCGTCCCGCAGCATCTTCAAGGTCTTGCGCTGGCCCCAGGTCAGACCGCGTGAGCACAGCAGCAGCGTCAGGTTGTGCTGCAGGTCATCCCAGGCCTTGCGTGCCTTCTTGCCAACGGGCTTGCCCAGGTCTGCGACGCAGTCATATTTGTGGTTCGCCAGGAATTGTCGGACCTGGGTGTAGCGCGCGTGGAGCGGATCGCTCGCGTCCAGGCGTGGCTTGCCGTCCCAATATTTCCACCACAGGTGCTGCAGAGTGGGCTCCTCTTCGGCCTTCGGATCCATCGAGCCCAGCGCCGCCACGTCGGCATCGAACATCAGCATCTCGATGAGTGGCCCGTCGAGTTGGATCTCGTGGATCGGATCGAACACCGCCGCACGCGATGCTTTCGCAGCTTGCTCAAAATCGTCGAGACGGCACTTGCCCCCGAAATCCTCCTTCAGGCGCGTGGTATCGGCCTGGTGGAAACTCTCCACGCGCAATGCTTCGAGACTGTTCTCGAAGCCTTGACGGTACATGCCGATGTGGGCGTGCTCCGTCTTGATCGTCGGCAGCCCGGTGGTGCGGGAAATCGTCTCCTTGATCAGCTTGAGCGCCTCTCCGCGCGTTTTTCCGCCCGCAAACTTCTCGTGGAGTCTGATCCCGAGCTGGATGCGTTGCAGCGGATCGAAGCCGAGCGCCTGCAGGATGGCGGCGGCGTCACTCGCCTTCAGTTCGCTCTCGGATCTGGCCTGTTGCGCCGCGTCGAGAAGGCCGTTGGCCAGCAGTTCGACGGCCAGCGATACGCAACTGGCTGCGGCATGGAAATGCTCTCGCTCACCTGCAAACGCGTCGTCGCCGCCGATCGGCGCACCGGCGCCGTAGGCCACACCGAAGCCGTTCAGGAATGCGCGTTCGAGCGCCTTGAGCCCGGGCGTGTTCAGCACAATGCTGGCACCGTCTTGCTGATCTCGCTTCTGCAGATGCGCCGCGCGGCGCACGACGTGCAGCTTGTAGCCCATCATGACGTAATAACTCGCCAGCACCGCGGCCGGGATCGCCCCGACCACCGGAAGCACGGTAGCCGACATCGTTGCCGTGATGGCACCGGTCATGCTCAGGGCCGGCACCATGGTCGACACGACACCGCCCCCACTGCGCAACACGCTGTTCACTCCCCGGCCGATCGCGAAATTCTTGTTTTTCCGGGCGAGTTTCAGCTGGTCCTTGAAGAAACCCTGGCAGGCCCGGGCGATCGCGGCGGACGTCGCGTTCGTCAACACGCCGTCGTCGATCAATGCATCCAACGCAGCTATCGCGCGCTTGCAGCGGGCGATGTCTGCGCGCGCGCCCGACCGTTCGGCCAGCGCCTGGTAGGACTCGATGAGGCCCGTAGCCAGGCTGCCGGCACCCGCCACCGTGCCGAGGCTGCTGGTGACCTCCGATGCGCCCGCGGTGTAGGCCGCTCCCTTGGCGAAGTTCGCGGTCGCGGAGGCGGGTGCCACCACGACGTCCTTGGCCATGGCGCTGTTGACGCCTCGATACGCGTGGCCGTTCGCCTCGGCGGAGTTGGCATGCGGCAGCCGGAGGTCTTCGTCGCTGTCCGGGTCTGCGGACTTCCGCTTCGCGTACGCCGCGATGATGCCCGCGGTGTCCTTCCAGTTGCACAGCGCTTCCCGGCAACGGCTGAAGGCTTCCGCGTCGGCCGGCGTGGGGTCCTCCTCGTTCAGGGCCAGCTTGGTCAGGAAATCCATGTAGCCCCTGAAGTTCAGGACCACCTCGAGCTTCGCCGTGGACACCTTGTCGGCCGCCGTCTGCCGGTTCTTGTAGATGTTCGCGGCGTTGTACAGCGACAGCGGGAGATTGAACATGTCGGGGAAGCCGTCGCCGACGGGCTGCTCGTGCAGTGGGAGGACCGCCGTCTTGAAGGCCTGGTCCCCCGACATCGCCATGAAATCCAGCTGGTGATTCGTCCGATTCGCAGCAGGCACCGGAGACCCCAGCGGCCGCTGGGTATGGCCCTTCTTCCTGGGCGGCAGCATTTTCTGCACCGCCGTGACCGGTGCCAGCAACACCCCGTCGACCACCTTGCCACACTGTTCCAGCTGTTTCTTCGCGGGGCTGATCGGCATCTTGCCGTGGCGGTCCGCCTTGAGCTTCAGGCTGCCATCCTGGGCAAACTCGATGCGGCCCGCTTTCAACGCCTTGCGGGTGGCACGCGCGACGTAGAGCACCACGACATTGCCCAATGCCCATTCGCAACGGATCCACTCGGCCAACGAAGCACCGTCGATGGGCGGGCCGCACAGCACCAGCCGATCGGAATCACCCGGGTGGATGGTGTCGGGGGTCGGTCGCAGAAGGCCGCCCTCGTTGTTGAGATACTCCCCCGCGCGTTCCTTGTACACGGCATACAACGGGGGGAGGAAGCTTGCATTCTTGGGCTCGTCCCCATTCCCGCCCGGCTTCAAGGTGGGCAGCAGCAACTCGACTTCTTTTCCTTGCTTCAGAACGCAGGCGAGCTTGGCCCTCCCGAGGGAGTTCGAACGCAGGCACCACCCGTTCCTTCGAAAGGCCGGCCGGCCCTGGCGGCCCGAGGATGACGTTCTTGTGAGGCCCGATGGCCTTTCTTTGAAGACCGAGTCCCGCCTACCGCGTTTGAAGAGGTCGGATGAAGGCAAAGGCTCCGTGACTTCAATGGAGCTGGGCCGAGAACTGCTCTCGCTTGTGCTGGATGACTGCCTCATGGCCGCATCTCCAACCATCCGGCAACGAGTGCGTCGGCATCCGCCGGCACATCGGCAGCTTGCGACGCCAACAGGGCACGCCAGTGGGGCATCCACTCCGGCAACTGCCGCACGATCAGGTCGGCCAGGCCGTCCTTCTCCTGCTCGAGCACCCCCAAAGGCTGCTGCATGATCGCGACGATGTGGCCGCTGTCGGCCTCCAGGCCAAGCACCGGCACCGCGTCGCTCTCGGCTTCGAGGTTGAGTGCCAGCAGGCGGCGGTAGAACCCGCTGTCCGCGCCTCCCGGCGGCGGCCCGAGGTCGACCAGAATGCGGCACGCGTCGTCGGGCCAATGGTCGATCAGCACATCGTGGCCATCGACACTCAACAGCCCGCGTTCCCTCACATCGGCCGCCGCATCGCGTGGCAAGGCCTTGCACAGCTGCGCCAGCAGCGCATCGAATCGTTCTTGACTCATCGGGTCGCCCTTCGTGGGGTTTCCCTCCCTGACCAATCCACCACGGGCATGGGTCGTGCCCTTCGCAGATGGGAGCTGTGTGGTCAGGGCGTGGCGCTTCGTTCCAGCCGGCTCACGATCGTTGACAGTCTCCCCTGTACTTGTTCACGGTCCACGCTCAATAGTGCGGTGGCAATTCGTCGCGCAGGCTGCGGAACGCAGCGGTGTCCTGCCCGGCCCCTTGCTGGCGCAGCAACGCGATCTGCGACGCCATCTGCTCGATCTGCTGCTGCTGGCGGGCCACCAGGGCATTCAGCGCATCGAGCAGGTCCTCGGTGAAGCTGGCCTTGATCTCGAGGGCGGTCAGGCGCTGGTCTGTTTCATGTTGGAAGTCCATTCCGGTATTGGACCTCAGCATGGCCGCGGGTAATCCCGTAGAGTTCGGGCTTCCTCCCCGCTGTCCACCCGCCCCCGTGAACCTCCCCCTGCTCGCCCTCGCCGCGGCCGCCTTCGGCATCGGCACCACCGAATTCGTGATCATGGGCCTGCTGCCGGACGTCGCCCGCGACTTCGGGGTCACCGCACCGGTGGCCGGCATGCTGGTGTCCGGCTATGCGTTCGGCGTGACGATCGGCGCGCCGATCCTCGCGATCCTGACCGCCAAGTGGCATCGCAAGCGGGCGCTGGTCTCGCTGATGGGCTTGTTCATCCTCGGCAACGCGCTGTGCGCGATCGCGCCGAACTACGAGTTCCTGATGGTCGCGCGCGTCGTCACCGCGTTCTGCCATGCCGCGTTCTTCGGCATCGGCGCGGTGGTCGCCGCCGGGCTGGTGCCGCACGAGAAACGCGCGCAGGCCGTCTCGCTGGTGTTCACCGGCCTCACCGTCGCCAACATCCTCGGCGTGCCGCTGGGCACCGCGCTCGGCCACGCCGCCGGCTGGCGCTCGACCTTCTGGGCCGTCACCGGCATCGGGCTGGTCGCGATCACCGCGCTGTGGCGCTGGCTGCCGTCGGCGCTGCCGGCGCAGGAGGGCAGCATCCTGCGCGAGTTCCGCGCGATCGCGCGCTTCCAGGTGCAGTGCGCGCTGCTGATCAGCACGCTGGCCTCGGTCAGCATGTTCAGCGTGCTGACCTACATCGCCTACATCCTGCGCGACGTCACCGGCTTCTCGCCCGACCAGATCAGCTGGGCGCTGATGCTGTTCGGCGGCGGCATCACGGTGGGCGGCCTGCTCGGCGGGCGGCTGGCCGACTGGCGGTTGATGCCCGCGATGGCCGGCCTGTTCGCCTGCATCGCGCTGGTGCAGCTGAGCTTCTCGTGGAGCAGCCAGTTCGCGCTGCCGGCGATGGTGACGCTGTTCGTCTGGGGCATCGTCTCGTTCGCGATCGGCCCGGCCGCGCAGGTGCGCGTGCTCGACACCGCGGTCGGCGCGCCCAACCTCGCGTCGACGCTGAACCAGGGTGCGTTCAACCTCGGCAATGCCGGCGGCGCCTGGCTCGGCGGCCTGCTGATCGCCGCCGACCGGCCGCTCACCGACTTGTGCTGGCTCGGTGCCGGCGTCGCGGTGCTGGCGCTCGGGGTGGTGCTGGTGTCGGCGCAGATGGACAAGCCGCGGCGGCTGGCGGCGAAGGTTGCTTGACGAGCACCGCTTACATGGGTAATGTGTTACCCAATAAGTCGATTATTGGGTAGCAAAATGGCCGTCACCACCACGACACCTCTTGAGGTCGACAGCGCTGTCGTGCAGCTGGGGCAGAACATCCGGCTGGCCCGCATCCGCCGGCGCATGAGCCAGGAAGAACTGGCCCAGGCCTGCGACATCACCCGCAAGACGCTGTACGCGCTCGAGAAGGGCAATCCGCGTACGACCATCGGCACGGTCTTCTCGGTGCTCTGGAAACTGGGCCTGATGAGCACGACCACCGCGCTGGCCGACCCCGATGCCGACGAGCACGGCAAGATCCTCGAGGCGGCGCGCCGGCCTCAGCGCGCACGCCAGCCGGTCGCCGACGACAACGACTTCTGATCACCCATGGCCGCCGACGAGCAGTCCTGCTACGTCTACATCCAGCTGCCCGGCGCGCTGGAAACGGTGCCCTGTGCGTCGCTCAAGGTGCGCAGCCTCGGTGCTGGTTCGCACGAGGGGACGTTCACCTACGGCAGGCGCTACCTGGAGCGCAGCGACGTGGTCCCGCTGGACCCGTTCCACCTGCCGCTGACGACAAGGCCGCAGCGCTTCACCAAGCTCAAGGGTCTTCCCGGCGCGGTCCGCGATGCGAGCCCGGATGCCTGGGGTCGGCGCGTCATCCAGGCGAAGCTGGCGCAACCCGAGGCGTCCATCCCGGAGATGGCATACCTGCTCAACGGCCCCGATGATGGTGCGGGCAACCTGAGCTTCGGGCGCACAGTGCAACCCCCTGCCCCACGGCGCCCCTTCAACCGCACGCACCAGCTCCAGGCCCTCATCGATGCGGCCCAGGCGCTGGAGGCCGACGGCCGCTTGCCGCACGAGGTGCTGGAAGCGCTGGAACCCGGCACGAGCATGGGTGGCGCACGACCCAAGGTGACGATCGAAGACGACCACAAGGTGTGGCTTGCCAAGCTGCCCGAGAAAGGCGATCGGCACAACGCCCAGCGCATCGAATACGCAACGCTCGAACTCGCCCACGCCGCCGGCCTGCGCGTCTGCGGTACCCGGCTCGAGCGGGTGGGGGCGCACGATGTCCTGATGCTGGAGCGCTTCGACCGCGAGTGGAATCCGCAAGCCCAGGCCTATGCCCGCTTTGGACTGGTGTCCGGCCTCACGGTGCTCGATGCGGAAGACGGCTACTTCGGCCGCGAGCGCTGGTCGTATCCGCTGCTGGCCGACGAACTGCGCCGCTGGTCGGTCAAGAGCGGCGAAGACCGGCGGGAGCTGTTCCGCCGGATGGTGTTCAACGCGATGGTCACGAACAACGACGACCACCCGCGCAACCACGCGATGCTGCAGCTGCAGGGTGGCTGGCGGCTCTCGCCGGCCTACGACATCGTGCCGGTGCCGATGGTGTCGCAGGAGCGCCGCGACCTGGCGCTGGAAGCGGGGCGGTTCGGCCGCGCGGCGAGCCTCTACAACCTGCTGTCGCAGTGCGAGGCCTTCGGGCTCGGCACCGACGACGCGAAGGCGATCGTCAGCGCGATGCTCGATGTGGTCGGCGGGTGGCGCGAGTTCTTCGCGGCACGCGGCGTCGAAGCCCGTTCGATCGAGATGCTCGAGCAGGCGATGCTGCCGGCATCGTTCCACCGCGACGCGCCCGCGCAGGCAGTGTGACCGCGCGCCTAATCGTCGCTCGGCAGCGCCACCTCGACCACCGGCGGCTCCCCGCGGAACACCCGCATGATGTGCAGGTAGACCATCGCGTTGACGTAGAACAGCAGCACCACCATCGCGATGCGGAACACCTTGATGCCCAGCTTCTGCCAGTGCTTGTCGTCCATCGCGAGGAACAGGCCCCAGGCGATGCCGCTGCCCAGCAGCAGCAGCGCCGCGAAGCCGAGCATGATCCAGCTGAAGATGGCCATCAGGCGTGCAGGTTGGGGTTGAAAGGCGTCACCACGCCGGGGCCAGCGCGGCGAGACCCGCCGGCGCTTCGCGTTCGTCCTCGAAGCTGACGATCTCGTAGCTCGACGCGTCGGCCAGCACCGCGCGCAGCAGCTTGTTGTTCAGCGCATGGCCCGACTTGTACGCGGTGTACGCGCCGATCAGCGGGTGGCCGGCCACTTGCATGTCGCCGATCGCGTCGAGGATCTTGTGCTTGACGAACTCGTCGTCGTAGCGCAACCCGTCGGAGTTCAGCACCCGGTAGTCGTCGACGACGATCACGTTGTCCATGCTGCCGCCCAGGCCCAGCCCGCGCGAACGCATCATTTCCACATCCTTCGTGAAGCCGAAGGTGCGGGCGCGCGCGATGTCGCGCTTGTAGTGGCCGGAGCCCATGTCGAACACCACGCGCTGGCCGGTCTGGTTCACCGCCGGGTGGTCGAAGTCGATCTCGAAGGTCAGCCGGTAGCCGCTGTACGGCTCGAGCCGCACCCACTTCAGCTTCGGCCCCTCGCCCTCGCGCACCTCCACCGGCTTCAGGATGCGCATGAAGCGCTTCGGCGCGTCCTGCAGCTCGATGCCCGCCGACTGCAGCAGGAACACGAACGACGCGGCCGAGCCGTCGAGGATCGGCACCTCTTCGGCGGTGATGTCGACCCGCAGGTTGTCGATGCCAAGCCCGGCGCAGGCCGACAGCAGATGCTCGATGGTGTTGACCTTCGGCGCGCCCGGATCCCCGTTCAGCGACAGCGTGGTCGCCATCCGCGCCTCGGAGATCGACAGCACCGCCACCGGGATGTCGACCGGCGTCGGCAGGTCGATCCGGCGGAACACGATGCCGGTGTCGGGCGGCGCCGGCCGCAGCGTCAGCTCGACGCGCTGGCCGCCGTGCACGCCGACGCCGACGGCGCGCGTCAGGGACTTGAGGGTGCGTTGGGCAAGCATCCGCGGATTCTATTCAGTGGGCGACCCAAGCACGCTTGGATCGCCTTACCGCCTCGATAGCAAGTGCCAACCTGCAACAGATCAATCAGCTTGCTTGCGCAGGAACGCGGGGATCTCGATCTCGTCCATCCCATTGCTCGCCAGCGCATCCACCTTCGCCGCGGCCGTGCGGCCGTTGCGCCAGACGCTCGGCACGCTCAGGCTGCTGTAGTCGTGCGAGGCGCCGCCCGGCGGGTTGACCGGCTGCGTCAGCACCGGGATGTTGTCGGTGCCGGTGCGCTGCGCGACCTGCGTGTGGACCACGCTGATCGGCGCGGCGACGCGCTTGGCCGGGCTCAGCCCGGTGGCGATCACCGTGACGCGCAGCTGGTCGCCCAGGCTCTCGTCGTAGGCGGTGCCGTAGATCACGTGCGCATCGTCCGCGGCATAGCGGCGGATGGTGTTCATCGCGTTGCGGCTCTCGCTCAGCTTGAAGCTGCCCTTGCCCGCGGCGATCAGCACCAGCACGCCACGCGCCCCCGACAGGTCGATGCCTTCCAGCAGCGGGCAGGCCACCGCCGATTCGGCGGCCTTGTGCGCGCGGTCCGGGCCGCCGGCCGTGGCCGTGCCCATCATCGCCTTGCCGGGCTCGCTCATCACCGTCTTCACGTCCTCGAAGTCGACGTTGACGAGACCCGGGATGTGGATGATGTCGCTGATGCCGCCGACCGCGTTCTTCAGCACGTCGTTGGCATGCGCGAAGGCCTCGTCCTGCGTCACGTCGTCGCCCAGCACGTCGAGCAGCTTGTCGTTCAGGATCACGATCAGCGAATCGACGTTGGCTTCCAGTTCGGCCAGCCCGGCGTCGGCCGCCTTCAGCCGGCGGTTGCCTTCGAAGTCGAACGGCTTGGTGACCACGCCGACCGTCAGGATGCCCATCTCCTTCGCGACGCGCGCGATCACCGGCGCGGCGCCGGTGCCGGTGCCGCCGCCCATGCCGGCGGTGATGAAGAGCATGTTCGCGCCCTTGATCGATTCGCGGATGCGGTCGACCGCTTCTTCCGCCGCGGCGCGACCGGCCTCCGGCTTGGCGCCGGCGCCGAGCCCGGTGGTGCCGAGCTGGATCAGGTGGTGGGCCGTCGAGCGGTTCAGCGCCTGCGCGTCGGTGTTCGCGCAGACGAACTCCACGCCCTGCACGCCGCGCGCGATCATGTGGTCGACCGCGTTGCCGCCGCCGCCGCCGACGCCGATCACCTTGATCTGCGTGCCCAGGTCGAAGTCTTCGATCATTTCAATGGCCATGGTGTTCTCCAATCCTTGTTGCAGTTGCCGTTTTGAGGTGGGGCTCTGGTGAGTCACGTGAGCCTCGTCTGGTGTGTTGTTGTTCTTCATGGGGGATACCTGCTGCCACGGAGTTCGAGGCCGAGGCATGCAAGGGAGCGTGTCTTCATGCGCGTTCTCCGTGGTGTGTCAGAAGTTGCCGAGGAACCAGTCCTTGGCGCGACCGAAAAGCGTCTTCACCGAGCCGGCCTGCTGCGCGGCCTTGATACCGCGCGCACGGCCGAGCCGGGCCTCCTCGAGCAGGCCCATCACGGTGGCCGAGCGGGGGTTCGCCACCATGTCGTGCAGCGAGCCGTGGTAGGTCGGGATGCCCTTGCGCACCGGCTTCAGGAAGATGTCCTCGCCGAGCTCGACCATGCCCGGCATCACCGCCGCGCCGCCGGTCAGCACGATGCCGCTGGACAGCAGTTCCTCGTAGCCGCTCTCGCGAATGACCTGGTGCACCAGCGAGAAGATCTCCTCGACGCGCGGCTCGATCACGCCGGCCAGCGCCTGGCGGCTCAGCATGCGCGGCGGGCGGTCGCCGAGGCCCGGCACCTCCAGGTTCTCGCTCGGGTCGGCCAGCAGCTGCTTGGCGACGCCGTACTCGACCTTGATCTCTTCCGCATCCTTGGTCGGCGTGCGCAGCGCCATCGCGATGTCGCTGGTGATCAGGTCGCCGGCGATCGGGATCACCGCGGTGTGGCGGATCGCGCCGTCGGTGAAGATCGCCACGTCGGTGGTGCCGGCGCCGATGTCGACCAGCGCCACGCCCAGGTCCTTCTCGTCCTCGGTCAACACCGCATGGCTGGACGCGCTCGGGTTCAGCACCAGCTGGTCCACTTCCAGCCCGCAGCGCCGCACGCACTTCACGATGTTCTCGGCCGCGCTCTGCGCGCCGGTCACGATGTGCACCTTCACCTCGAGCCGGCCGCCGCTCATGCCGATCGGCTCCTTGACCTCGTGGCCGTCGATCACGAACTCCTGCGGCTCGACCAGCAGCAGCCGCTGGTCGTTCGGGATGTTGATCGCCTTCGCGGTCTCGACCACGCGCGCCACGTCGATCGGCGTGACCTCCTTGTCGCGCACGATCACCATGCCGGTCGAGTTCTGGCCGCGGATGTGGCTGCCGGTGATGCCGGTGTAGACGCGCGTGATCTTGCAGTCGGCCATCATCTCGGCCTCCTTCAGCGCCTGCTGGATGCTCTGCACCGTCGCATCGATGTTGACGACCACGCCGCGCTTCAGGCCATGGGCCGCGGCGATGCCGAGCCCGGCGACACGCAGCTCGCCGTCGGGCAGCACCTCGGCCACCACCGCCATCACCTTCGCGGTGCCGATGTCGAGGCCGACCACCAGGTCCTTGTATTCCTTGGCCATGTTCCGTGTCACCCTCTCATTTCCGTCTGCCGGAGGCCGGAGCCTCCAGCGTCGTGGTGATGCCCTTGAGCCGCACCGCATAGCCTTCGTTGTGGCGCAGGTCGGCGTAGACCAGCGGTCGTTGGTAGCGCGCGATCACCTGCGGCAGCGTGCCGAGGAAGCGCTCGACGCGCGCCTGCATCTCGTCGTCGGTGCCGCGGCCGAGCTCGACCTCGGCGCCGCTGTCGAACTCGGCGCGCCACGAGCCGCGCCCGCTCAGCGACAGCGCATCCATCTCGAATTCCTGCCGCTTGAACAGCGGCGCGAGCCGGCGGTACATCGACAGCACCTGGCCGGCGCTGCCGTCCGGGCCCGACAGCGTCGGCAGCCCGTCGTCCTCGACATCGCCGAGGTTGGCCTCGAACACCTCGCCTTCGGTGTTGACCAGCTTGTCGCCGCCTTCGTCCTGCGACCACAGCGCCGCGGCGCGGTGCTCCTGCAGCGACACCGCGAGCCGGTTCGGCCAGACCCGGCGCACGATCGCGTGGCGCACCCACGGCACCGATTCGAACGCGCGCTGCCCGCGCGCCAGGTCGAGCGTGAAGAAGTTGCCGGCCAGCTGCGGCAGCGCGTTCGCGCGGATCGTCGAGACGCTGTTGCGCGCGAGGTCGCCTTCGACGCGGATCGCGCGGATCGCAAACACCGGCTGGCGCGACAGCCACAGCATCGCCAGCGCCGCGAACAGCGCCGCGGCAAGCAGGAACAGCGCCGATGCGCTGGCGTTGAGCAGGCGCACGTCCACCGGCAGCTCGGCGGCCGGTGTGCGGTGGAGTGCGGTGGCTTGGCGCATCGGTGTTCAGGGCTTCGCGCTGTCCAGCGTCGCGAGCGATGCCAGGTGCAGGCACAGCTGCTCGTAGCTGATGCCGGCCGCCTTGGCCGACATCGGCACCAGCGAGTGCGAGGTCATGCCCGGCGAGGTGTTCATCTCGAGCAGGAAGGGCTTGTTGTCGCTCTTGCGGATCATCAGGTCGGCGCGGCCCCAGCCGCGGCAGCCGAGCGTGCGGTAGGCCTGCACGACGATGCGCTGGATCTCGGCCTCCAGCGCGGCATCGAGCCCGCTCGGCACGTGGTACTTGACGACGTCGGTGAAGTACTTGTTCTGGTAGTCGTAGGCGCCTTCGGGCGCGGCGATGCGGATCACCGGCAGCGCCTGCGCGCCCGCACCGTGGCCGAGCACCGGGCAGGTGACCTCGGCGCCATCGATGAACTCCTCGCACAGCACGTCGGGGTCGTACTTGGCCGACAGCGCGACCGCCTCGGCCATCTGCGAGTAGCCGGCCACCTTGCTGACACCGATCGACGAGCCTTCGCGTGGCGGCTTCACGATCAGCGGCAGGCCGAGTTCATCGGGCACCGCCTGCACCTGCGCGCGGTCCTGGCGATCGGGCGCGAGCCACACGTAGCGCGGCGTCGGCAGGCCTTCGGCGAGCCAGATGCGCTTGGTCATCACCTTGTCCATCGCGATCGCCGAGGCCATCACGCCGGAACCGGTGTACGGCACGCCCAGCAGTTCGAGCGCGCCCTGCACCGTGCCGTCTTCGCCGTGGCGGCCATGCAGCGCGATGAAGCAGCGCGCGAAGCCTTCGTGCTTCAGGTCCGCGAGCTCACGTTCGGACGGGTCGAAGGCGTGCGCATCGACGCCCTGCGATTGCAGCGCGGCCAGCACGCCGCCGCCGGACAGAAGCGAGATGTCGCGTTCGGCGGAGCTGCCGCCCATCAGCACGGCAACCTTGCCGAGCGACTTCGGATCGACGGGATTCAAGGGGCTGGACATCACACGCCCTCCTTCAAGAGTTCGAGCACCTGGCCCGGCACGGCGCCGATGCTGCCGGCGCCCATCGCGATCACGACATCGCCGTCGCGGGCCTGCGCGGCGATCGCCTGCGGCATCTGCGTGATGTCGTCGACGAAGATCGGATCGACCTTGCCGGCCACGCGCAGCGCGCGCGCCAGCGAGCGGCCGTCGGCCGCGACGATCGGCGCCTCGCCGGCGGCATACACCTCGGCCAGCAGCACCGCGTCGGCACGGCCCATCACCTTGACGAAATCCTCGAAGCAGTCTCGCGTGCGGGTGTAGCGGTGCGGCTGGAACGCGATCACCAGGCGCCGGCCCGGGAAGGCGCCACGCGCCGCCGCGATCACCGCGGCCATCTCGACCGGGTGGTGGCCGTAGTCGTCGATCAGCGTGAAGTTGCCGCCGCCATTGGCGCTCAGCACGGCCGGGTCGCCGTAGCGCTGGAAGCGGCGGCCGACGCCGCGGAACTCGGCCAGCGCCTTCACCAGTGGCGCGTCCGGCAGCTCCAGCTCGGTGGCGACGGCCACCGCCGCGAGCGCGTTCAGCACGTTGTGCTCGCCCGGCAGGTTCAGCGTGATCGCGAGATCGGGCAGCACGACGCCGTTGCGGCGCTRCACGGTGAAGCGCATCTGTCCGCCGGGCAAGGCCTGCACGTCGACCGCGCGCACCTGCACGTCGGCACCGAGCCCGTAGGTGATCACCGGGCGCGAAACCATCGGGATGATCGAGCGCACGCCGGGGTCGTCGCCGCACAGGATGGCCGCGCCGTAGAACGGCATGCGGTGCAGGAACTCGACGAACGCGGCCTTCAGCTTCGCGAAGTCGTGCCCGTAGGTGTCCATGTGGTCGGCGTCGATGTTGGTGACGACCGACAGCACCGGCAGCAGGTTCAGGAACGACGCGTCCGACTCGTCGGCCTCGACGACGATGTAGTCGCCCGAGCCGAGCCGCGAGTTCGCGCCGGCGGCGTTCAGCTTGCCGCCAATCACGAAGGTCGGGTCGACGCCGGCTTCGGCCAGCACGCTGGTGACCAGCGAGGTGGTCGTCGTCTTGCCGTGCGTGCCGGCGATCGCGATGCCCTGCTTCAGCCGCATCAGCTCGGCCAGCATCACCGCGCGCGGCACCACCGGCACGCGCTTGCTGCGCGCGGCGATCACCTCGGGGTTGTCGCCCTTCACCGCGGTGGACGTGACGACCGCCTCGGCACCGGCGATGTGCTCTGCACTGTGGCCGATGAACACGCGGATGCCGAGCGACGCGAGACGCTGCGTGGTCGCGCTGTCGCTCTGGTCGGAGCCGGAGACGGTGTAGCCGAGGTTGTGCAGGATCTCGGCGATGCCGCTCATCCCCGCCCCGCCAACGCCTACAAAATGGATGTGCTTGACGGCGTGCTTCATGCCACCAGCCTTTCGAGTTCATTCGCCACGCGCGCGGCGGCGTGGGGTCGGGCGAGGGCTCGCGCCTTGGTCGCCATCGTGTTCAGTGCATCGCGCGTCAGGCCCTTCAACAGGTCGGCCAGGCGCTGCGGGTTCAGTTCGGACTGCGGCAGGTGCAGCCCCGCGCCGTGTTGCGCGAGCCATTCGGCGTTGTCGCGCTGGTGGCTGGTGGTGCTGACGACCAGCGGCACCAGCACGCTCGCCACGCCGGCGGCGCACAGCTCGCTGACCGTCACCGCGCCGGCGCGGCAGACGATCAGGTCGCAGGCGGCCAGGCGCGCAGCCATGTCGTCGATGAAGGGCAGCACCTCGGCATCGACCCCGGCGGTGGCGTAGGCGGCCAGCACTGTGTCGAGCTGCGCGGCGCCGGTCTGGTGGGTGACGCGCGGGCGGACGTCAGCCGGCAGCAGTGCGAGCGCCTGCGGCAGCGTGTCGTTCAGCACCTTCGCGCCGAGGCTGCCGCCGACCACCAGCAGTTGCAGCGGGCCGCTGCGGCCGGCGAAGCGCTCGGCCGGGGCCGGCAGCGCCTCGATCTCGGCGCGCACCGGGTTGCCGGTCACGACGCCCAGCTTGGTCTTGTGCGCCGCATCGCCGTCGAAGCCGAACGCGATGCGGTCGGCCACCGGCAGCAGGCTCTTGTTGCTCATCAGCAGCGAGGCATCGGCATTGACCAGCATCAGCGGCTTGCCGAGCAGCGAGGCCATCACCCCGCCGGGGAAGCAGACGTAGCCACCCATGCCGAGCACCGCGCTCGCATGGCGCCGGCGCAGAATCTGCAGGCAGTTCCAGAACGCGATCAGCAGCCGGAAGCCGCCGGTCAGCGTGTGCAGCAAGCCCTTGCCGCGCAGGCCGCTGAAGGTGATCGCATCCATCGGGATGCCGCTCGGCGGCACGAGCTTGTTCTCCATGCCGTGCGTGGTGCCGAGCCAGCTGATGGTCCAGCCGCGGCTCTGCATCTCGCGCGCCACCGCGAGGCCCGGGATGATGTGGCCGCCGGTGCCGGCTGCCATCACGACGAGGTGCCTGCTCATGCCCGCCCTCCCCGCATCATCTGCCGGTTCTCGATGTCGACCCGCACCACGATCGCGAGCGCAATCAGGTTCATCAGGATCGCCGAGCCGCCATAGCTCATCAGCGGCAGCGTCAGCCCCTTGGTCGGCAGCACGCCCAGGTTCACGCCCATGTTGATGAAGGCCTGCCCGCCCATCCAGATGCCGATGCCCTGCGCGAACAGCCCGGCGAACACCCGGTCGAGCGCGACCGCCTGGCGCCCGATGTGGAACACCCGGCGCGACAGCCAGAAGAAGGCCGCGATCACGCAGGCCACGCCGATGAAGCCGAGTTCCTCGCCGATCACCGCGAGCAGGAAATCGGTGTGCGCCTCCGGCAGGTAGTGCAGCTTCTCGACGCTGGAGCCCAGCCCCTGCCCCATCACCTCGCCGCGGCCGAATGCGATCAGCGAATGCGACAGCTGGTAGGCCTTGCCCAGCGTGTACTTCTCGTCCCATGGGTTCAGGTACGCGAAGATGCGCTCGCGCCGCCATTCGCTGAAGGTGATCATCAGCACGAACGCACCCACCAGCACCGCGGTGATCAGGAAGAACATGCGCCCGTTGACGCCGCCGAGGAACAGGATGCCCATCGCGATCGCCGCGATCACCATGAAGGCGCCCATGTCCGGCTCGGCCAGCAGCAGCAGGCCCACCACCGCGACCGAGATCGCCATCGGCATCACCGCGCGGAAGAAGTTCTCCTTCACCTCCATCTTGCGCACCATGTAGTTGGCGGCATAGAGCGCGATGGCCAGCTTGGCCAGCTCCGACGGCTGGAAGTTCGTGAACACCAGCGGGATCCAGCGCCGCGCGCCGTTGACGCCCTTGCCGATGTGCGGAATCAGCACCAGCACCAGCAGCAGCAGCGAGGCCGCGAACAGCCACGGCGCGAACTTCTCCCACAGGCTGACCGGCAGCTGCACGACGACCACCGCGGCGACCAGCGCGACGACGATCGACAGGATGTGCCGCACCAGGAAGTGCGTCGGCGCATAGCGCGTGAACTTCGGGTTGTCGGGCAGCGCGACCGAGGCCGAATACACCATCACCATGCCGAGCGCGAGCAGTGCCACCACCACCCACACCAGCGGCTGGTCGAAGCCCTGCAGCTGCACCGGCTTGTTGGCCGACGCGCCGGTCCAGTCGCGGATCGGCACCGACGCGTCGCGCTTGAACAGCGCGCGCAGCCGCTCCTTCAGCGCGTCGAATCCGGACCGGGCCATCGCGGTGCTCATGCCTCGCTGCCCCCTTCCGCGGCGATCGCCCGCACCTCGTCGCAGAACACCTGCGCGCGGTGCGCGTAGTTGCGGAACATGTCCAGGCTCGCGCAGGCCGGGCTCAGCAGCACCGCGTCGCCGGCATGGGCGCGCGTGAAGGCCCAGCGCGTCGCGGCCTGCAGCGTCTCGTGGCGCTCCACCGTGATGCCGGCGCCCTGCAGCGCCTGCTCGATCGCCTCGGCATCGCGGCCGATGGTCGCGACCGCGCGCACGTGCTGGCGCACCGGCGCGAGCAGCGGGCCGAAATCCTGCCCCTTGCCATCGCCGCCGAGGACCATCACCAATTGGCCGGGCGCCTTGTCGGCACCCAGCCCGTTGATCGCCGCGACCGTCGCGCCGACGTTCGTGCCCTTGCTGTCGTCGTAGGCCTCGATGCCGTCGACCAGCGCGACGAACTCGACGCGGTGCGGCTCGCCGGTGTACTCGCGCAGGCCATGCAGCATCGGCGCGAGCGGGCAGCCGATGGCGGTCGCGAGCGCCAGCGCCGCCAGCGCGTTGGCCGCGTTGTGGCGGCCGCGCACGCGCAGCGCATCAGCAGGCATCAGGCGCTGGATGTGCAACTCTTCCTCTTCGACCGGGCCCTTGCCGCGGCCCTTGGGCTTGGCGGTCTCGTCGGCCTCCATCGCGCGCACCAGCCAGGCCATGCCGTTCTGGTCGAGCACGCCGAAGTCGCCGGGGCGCTTCGGTGCGTCGAGGCCGAAGCGCACGACGCTGCGCTCGACCGGCTTCGCGAAGCGGCCTTTGCCGGGCGTGGGCGCCGGCACCATCGCCTCGACCGCCGGGTCGTCGCGGTTGATCACCATCACCGCGGTCTTGCCGAAGATGCGCGCCTTCGCCGTGGCATAGGCCTTCATGTCGCCATGCCAGTCGAGGTGGTCCTGCGTGACGTTCAGCACCGTCGCGGCACCGGGCTCGAAGCCCTGCACACCGTCGAGCTGGAAGCTGGACAGTTCGAGCACCCAGACCTCGGGCAGCGCCTCGAACACCGGGCCGGGCGGCGGCGGCGGGATCAGGTGCGGCGGCGGGCCGCCGCCCATCGGCGTCTCGAYGTCGTCCGGCACCTCGGGCGGCAAGGCGGCGATCTCCTCGACCGCGACGTCGAGCACGTCGTCACCGATCGGCTCGGTCACCGGTTCGGGCACCGGCTCCGGACCGAGCTGCACCGCCGCCACGGCGTCGCCGGTCACGTCGGCCGGCAGCGCTTCGGGCAGGTTTTCGGAGATCGCCTCGACCGCGTCCTCGATCACCGCATCGCCAACCGGATCCGTCGGCGCCTCGGCGATGTCGTCGAGCGCCGCCTCGTCCGGCAGCTGCTCGACCAGCGGCGCCGGCTCGGCGTCCAGCGCCTCGGCCAGCGTCTGCAGCATCGTCGGGCCGATGTTGCCGGCGGTCGCGACGCGGCGGCCGGTGCGGGCGATCAGCTGCGAGGTCATCGCGGTCGTCGTCGTCTTGCCGTTGGTGCCGGTGATCGCGATCACGCCGGGCGCATAGCCGCGCTCGGCCTTCAGGTCGGCGAGCGCACGCGCGAACAGGTCGAGCTCGCCCTGCACCAGCACGCCGGTCTCGAACGCGAGCTTCAGCAGCGGCGCGACGCGCGGATCGCGCGGCCCGAGGCCGGGGCTCTTCAGCACCAGTTGCACGCCTTGCAATTGCTCGCTGCCGAGCGGGCCGGAGAACAGCGTCGCGCCAGGCACGTGCTCGGCCAGCGCCGCCGCATGCGGCGGGTCTTCGCGCGAATCCCACACCCGCACCTGCGCGCCGAAGCGGGCGCACCAGCGCGCCATCGCGAGCCCCGATTCACCGAGGCCCAGCACCAGCACGTGGAGGTCTTTCAAATGGTTCATCAGGCGTTCACCGCAGCTTCAGGCTCGCGAGCCCGACCAGGCAGAGCAGCATCGTGATGATCCAGAAGCGCACGACGACCTGCGTCTCCTTCCAGCCCGACTTCTCGAAGTGGTGGTGCAGCGGCGCCATCTTGAAGATGCGCCGGCCTTCGCCATAGCGCTTCTTCGTGTACTTGAACCAGACCACCTGCAGCATCACCGACAGCGCCTCGGCGACGAAGATGCCGCCCATGATCGCGAGCACGATCTCCTGGCGCGTGATCACCGCGATCGTGCCGAGCGCGCCGCCCAGCGACAGCGCACCGACGTCGCCCATGAAGACCTGCGCCGGGTGGGTGTTGAACCACAGGAACGCGAGCCCCGCGCCGGCCATCGCCGAGCAGAAGATCAGCAACTCGCCCGAGCCCGGGATGTACGGGAACAACAGGTACTTCGAGTACACCGAGCTGCCGGTGACGTAGGCGAACACGCCCAGCGCCGAGCCGACCATCACGACCGGCATGATCGCCAGGCCATCCAGCCCGTCGGTGAAGTTCACCGCGTTGCTGCTGCCGACGATCACGAGATACGTGAGGATGATGAAGCCGAACACGCCGAGCGGGTAGCTGATGCTCTTGAAGAACGGCACCATCAGGTCGGCCTTGGGCGGCAGGTCGTTCGAGAAGCCGCTCTGCACCCAGCGCAGGAACAGCTCCAGCACGCGCAGGTTCGAGGTCTCGGACACGCTGAACGCCAGGTACAGCGCCGCCACCAGCCCGATCAGCGATTGCCAGAAATACTTTTCGCGCGAGCGCATGCCCTCGGGGTTCTTGTGCACCACCTTGCGCCAGTCGTCGACCCAGCCGATTGCGCCGAAGCCGAGCGTCACCAGCATCACGATCCAGACGAAGCGGTTGCTCCAGTCGAACCACAGCAGCGTCGAGATGCCGATGCCCAGCAGGATCAGCACGCCGCCCATCGTCGGCGTGCCGCTCTTGCTCAGGTGCGACTGCACGCCGTACTCGCGGATCGGCTGGCCGATCTTCAGCGCGCTCAGCCGGCGGATCACCATCGGCCCGAACGCGAGGCCGATCAGCAGCGCGGTCATCGCCGCCAGCACCGCGCGCATCGTCAGGTACTGGAACACCCGCAGGAACCCGAGCTGGTCGGGGTAGGCACCCTGCAACCACTGGGCAAGACTAAGCAGCATCGTTCGATCCTCTGGTCGGTACATCGGTGCCGCTGCGCTGCAACGCGGCCACCACCTGTTCCATCTTCATGAAGCGCGAGCCCTTCACCAGCACCGCGGCGCAGGCCGGTGCCGCGGGCAGCGCGGCGATCAGCGCGGCCACGTCGTCGAAGTGGCGCGCGCCGGCGAAGGCCTCGGCCACGTGGCGGCTCAGCGTGCCGGCCGTCCACAGCGATTCGACGCCGCGCGCCTGCGCGAACGCACCGATCTCGCGGTGGAAGGCCGGACCCTGGTCGCCGACCTCGCCCATGTCGCCCAGCAGCAGCCAGCGCGGGCCGGGCAGTTGCGCCAGCACCTCGACCGCAGCACGCGCCGAATCGGGGTTCGCGTTGTAGGTGTCGTCGACCAGCGTGACGGGCTGGCCGTGCACCTGCGCCGTCTTCAGCTGCGAGCGGCCCTTGACCGGCTCGAACGCCGCCAGCCCTTCGGCGATCGATTCGAGCGGGCAGCCGGCGGCCAGCGCGCAGGCGGTGACGGCCAGCGCGTTCTTCACGTTGTGGCGGCCGGCGATGCGCAGGTCGACGGTGTGGAAACCGGCCGGCGTGTGCAGCATCAGCGACCAGTGGTCGTCGAGCCATTCGGCATCGCAGGTCACGTCGGCCGCGCCGTGCAGCGCGAAGGTCAGCGTCGGGCGCGTCGCGGCCAGCGCATGCCAGACCGGCGCGTAGTCGTCGTCGGCCGGGAACACCGCGACGCCGGTCGGCGGCAAGGCCTCGATCACCGTGCCGTTCTCGCGCGCCACCGCCTCGACGGTGGCCATGAACTCCTGGTGCTCGCGCTGCGCGTTGTTGACGAGTGCGACGGTGGGCGCGGTCATCGCGGCCAGCGCGGCGATCTCGCCCGGGTGGTTCATGCCCAGCTCGACAACGCCGGCGCGGTGCCAGCAGGTGTCGTCCTGGCGCAGCCGCAGCAGCGTCAGGGGCACGCCGATGTCGTTGTTGAAGTTGCCCTGCGTCGAGAACGCCGCCTCGCCGAGCCAGGCGCGCAGCACCGATGCCAGCATCTGCGTGACGGTGGTCTTGCCGTTGCTGCCGGTCACTGCGATCAGCGGCAGCGCGCAACGCGCGCGCCAGGCGGCGGCCAGCTCGCCGAGGGCGGCCTTGCTGTCGGCCACCAGCAGGCCGGGCAGGCCGGTGCCATCGACGGCCAGGCCGCGCTCGGCGATCGCCGCGACCGCCCCGGCCGCCTGGGCCTGCGCGATGAAGTCGTGCGCATCGAAGCGCTCGCCGCGCAGCGCGACGAACAGGTCGCCCGGCTGCAGCGTGCGGGTGTCGGAGTGCACCCGCGCGATCGGCACGGCGCCGTCGCCGACCAGCGTCGAGCCGGGCAGCATCGCGTGGGCTTGCGCGAGCGTCATCATGGCGCGCCTCCTTCCAGCGGGACGGGTGCGGACGGCGCCGGCTCGGGGTCGAGCACCGCCAGCATCGCCTGCGCTTCCAGCACATCGGAGAACGGGTGCTTGACGCCGGCGATCTCCTGCTCGGCCTCGTGGCCCTTGCCGGCGATCAGCACCACATCGCGCCCGCCGGCGTGGTGCAGCGCATGCGCGATCGCCGCGCGGCGGTCTTCGAGCACGGTCGAGTTCAGCGGGTTTGCCATGCCTTCGACGATCTCGCGCAGGATCTGCGCCGGCGATTCGTTGCGCGGGTTGTCGCTGGTCACGACGACGCGATCGGCCAGCCGCTCGGCGATGCCGCCCATCAGCGGGCGCTTGGTCGCATCGCGGTTGCCGCCGCAGCCGAACACCACCCACAGCAGGCCGCCGCGCTCGCGGGCGAACGGGCGCAGCGCGTACAGCGCCTTCTCGAGCGCGTCGGGCGTGTGGGCGTAGTCGACCACCACGACCGGCTGGGTCGGCTCGGCATCGACGCGCTCCATGCGCCCCGGCACCGCGCTCAGCTCGGGCACCACCGCGACGATGTCGGCCAGCGCGTGGCCCATCGCCCGCAGCCCGCCGACCACCGCCAGCAGGTTCGACACGTTGTAGTCGCCGATCAGGCGGCTGTGCACGTCGATGGCCTCGTCGCCCTCTTTCAACGCGAAGACGAGACCGCCGTCGGCGTAGTGGATGTCCTGCGCGCGCAGCCGGGCCACGTCGCGCGCGCTGTAGGTCCACAGGTCGAGCCCGCCGCCGGCCAGCTCGCCTACCAGCGACGCGCCCTGCTCGTCGTCGACGTTCAGCACCGCGGCGCGCAGCCCCGGCCACGAGAAGAGCTGGCGCTTGGCGGCCCAGTAGGCGTCCATCGTGCCGTGGTAGTCGAGGTGGTCGCGCGTGAAATTGGTGAACAGCGCGACCTCGACGTGCGTGCCGGCCAGCCGCTGCTCGACGACGCCGATCGACGAGGCCTCGATCGCACAGGCCGAGAAGCCCTCGTCCGCGAACTGCCGGAACGCCGACTGCAGCGTCACCGGGTCGGGCGTGGTCAGGCCGGTGGACACCACCTGCGCGTCGGGCACCGCGCTGGACGGCGGCTCGCCGACGCCGAGCGTGCCGATCACGCCGCAGCGCTTGCCGAGCAGGCTCAGCGCCTGCGCCATCCACCACGCGGTGGAGGTCTTGCCGTTGGTGCCGGTGCTCGCAACGACGCGCAGCCGCGCGCTCGGCGCGCCGAAGAAGGCGCTCGCCAGCTCGCCGGTGGCGGCCTTCAGGTCGGGCATCGCCGAGACCTTCGAGGCATCGAGCTCGAACGCGGTCGCGCCCTCGGCCTCGACCAGGCAGGCCACCGCGCCGGCGGCCAGCGCCTGCGGCACGAACTGCCGCGCGTCGACGCCATAGCCCGGCCACGCGATGAAGGCGTCGCCCGGCCGCACGCGGCGGCTGTCGGTCGCGAGCCCGCGCACGCCGTGCGCAAGCAGCCACGCGAGCGCCGACTCGACGCTCGCGTGGTGGATGAGGGCTGGAACCTGGCTCATCAGAAACTCTCTTCCTCGGCCTGCAGCGCGTGGGTCACGATCTGCGGCCGCACCTCGATGTCGGGGGGTTCCCCCATCGAGCGCAAGGTTTGCTGAACGACTTCGCTGAACACCGGCGCGGCCACGTCGCCGCCGAAATACTTGCCGTTGCTCGGCTCGTCGACCATCACCGCGACGATGATGCGCGGCTTGCTGATCGGCGCGAGGCCGACGAACCACGAGCGGTACTTCTTCTCCGCGTAGCCCTTGCCTTCCTGCTTGTACGCGGTGCCCGACTTGCCGCCCACCGAGTAGCCCGGCACCTGCGCCTTCGGGGCGGTGCCGCCTTCGAGCGTGACCAGGTGCATCATCTCGCGCACCTGCTTGGCGACCTTCGGCGAGATCACGCGGATGCCGGCCGGCGTCGGCGTGTCGACCTGCCGGTTCTTGACCAGCGACACCGGGATCAGCTCGCCGTCGTGCGCGAACACCGTGTAGGCGCGCGCGATCTGGAACAGCGAGGCCGACAGCCCGTAGCCGTAGCTCATCGTCGCCTGCTCGATCGGCCGCCACGACTTGTACGGGCGCAGCCGGCCGGTCACCGCGCCGGGGAAGCCGATCTGCGGCTTCTGGCCGAAGCCGACCTGCGAGTACAGCTCCCACATCTCACGCGGCTGGAACTGCATCGCCATGCGCACCGCGCCGACGTTGCTCGATTTCTGGATCGTCTGCGACACCGTCAGGTCGCCGTGCGCATGCGAATCGGTGATCACCGAGCCGGCGAAGTTCAGGCGGCCGGGCGAGGTCTGCAGCACGGTGTCGGGCGTCACGCGGCCGGTCTCGAGCGCCCACGCGGCGATGAACGGCTTCATCGTCGAGCCGGGCTCGAAGGTGTCGGTCAGCGCGCGGTTGCGCAGTTGCGCACCGGAGAGGTTCTTGCGGTCGCCGGGTGCGTAGCTCGGGAAGTTCGACAGCGCGAGCACCTCGCCGGTCTGCGCGTCGAGCACGACGACGCTGCCGGCCTTGGCCTTGTTCTCGGTCACCGCGTCGCGGATGCGCTGGTAGGCGTAGAACTGCACCTTCGAATCGATCGACAGCTCGATGTCGCGGCCGTCGATGGGCGCGACGCTTTCGCCGATGTCCTCGACGACGCGGCCGAGCCGGTCCTTCACGACGCGGCGCGTGCCGTTGCGGCCCTGCAGCTCCTTCTGGAACGCGAGCTCGATGCCTTCCTGGCCGTTCTCTTCCACATTGGTGAAGCCGACCACGTGCGCCGCGGCCTCGCCCTCGGGGTACTTGCGCTTGAACTCGCGCACCTGGAACAGGCCCTTGATGCCCAGGCCGAGCGCGTCTTTCGCGAGCTGCTCGTCGACCTGGCGGCGCAGCCAGACGAAGTTCGGGCTGTCGTCGAGCTTGCCGGCCAGTTCGGCCGGCGTGTAGCCGAGCAGCTTCGCGAGCTGGGCGCGCTGCTTCTTGTCGGCCTCGAACTCCTTCGGGATCGCCCACAGCGACGGCGCCGGCACGCTGGACGCGAGGATCATGCCGTTGCGGTCGATGATGCGCCCGCGGCTGGCCGACAGGTCGAGCGTGCGCGCGTAGCGGATCTCGCCCTGCTTCAGGAAGAAGTCGTTGCCGATGATCTGCACGTAGACCGCGCGGCCGACCAGCACGCAGAAGCCCAGGCCGACCAGGCCGACCAGGAACTTCGAGCGCCACGGCGGCGTCTTCGACGCGAGCAGCGGGCTGGTCGAATACATCACGCTGCGCACGTTGACCGCGCCGGCGCGCGCCGGGTTCGGCCGCGTGTCGCCGCGGAGCTGGCGGATCTTGTCGATCCAGCTCATTTGGCGACCCCCGAGGCGGCGGGCGCCCAGGCGACGTACTGCGTGACGGCCGGCGTGGCATTGCGCATCGCGAGCTTGTCGCGCGCGACGCGTTCGACGCGCAGCGGCGTCGCCTGCGATTGCTTGTCGGCCAGCAGGCGCTCGTGCTCGATCTCGAGCTGGTGCGCTTCGGTGGTGGCGCGGTCGACCTCGGCGAACAGCCGGCGCGCGTCGTACGAAACACGCACCAGGTAGATGCTGCTGGCGATCAGCGCGACGAGCAGCAGCAGGTTCACGCGCGTCATGCCGGCACCTCGGTGCGCTCGGCGATGCGCATGATGGCCGAGCGCGAGCGCGGGTTGGCGCGCACCTCGGTCTCGGACGGCTTCACGCGGGCGATCGCCGCCAGCCGGCTCGGCTTTTCGGGCGCGAACGGCGCGCGGCGGTCGAACTCGCTCTTGCTTTCGCGCGCGATGAAGTTCTTCACGATGCGGTCTTCGAGCGAATGGAAGCTGATCACGACGAGCCTGCCGCCCGGCGCCAGCAATCCGAGGGCCGCGTTCAGCCCCTGTTGGAGTTCCTCAAGCTCGGCGTTGACGAAAATCCGAAGAGCTTGAAATGTGCGCGTTGCAGGATCCTGGCCCGGCTCGCGGGTCTTGACCGCACCAGCCACGACGTGGGAAAGCTCTGCGGTGGTGCGAACTGGATGCCCGCTCTCGCGCCGAGCAACAAGCGCCTTTGCAACCGATACAGCAAACCGTTCTTCCCCATAGTCGCGTACCACCTCTGCAATGTGGCGCTCGTCGGCGCGGGCCAGAAAATCCGCGGCGCTTTCGCCGCGGGTCGTGTCCATGCGCATGTCCAGCGGTCCGTCGAAACGGAAGCTGAAGCCACGTTCGGGGTTGTCTATCTGGGGCGACGAGACGCCCAGGTCCAGCAGCACGCCGTCGACCTGTGCGATGCCGAGTTCGGCCAGCACATCCGACATGCCGCCGAAAGGCGCGTGGTGGATGGAAAAACGCGGGTCATCGACCCGCGTGGCGCCCGACGCTGCAGCGGCGATGGCATCCGGATCGCGGTCGATCGCCACCAGCCTTCCTTGCGGAGCGAGCCGCCCGAGCAGCAGGCGCGAGTGGCCGCCACGGCCGAAGGTGCCGTCGACGTAGATGCCGTCGGGGCGCGTGAGCACGCCGTCGACGGCCTCGTCGAGCAGGACGGTCTGGTGCTGGAAGCTGTCGGTACTGCGGGTCATGGCGTCTAGCCCTGGAAGTCCCGAAGCGAATCCGGCATCTCGGACTGCAGGACCTTGGCTTCCTGTTCAGCGTAGACGAGCGGATCCCACAGTTCCAGCCTGCTGCCCATGCCCATCAGCAGCACGTCCTTGGTCAGGCGGGCGGCGGCACGCAGTTCGGGGGAGATCAGCACGCGGGAGGAGGCGTCGATGTCGACGTCCATCGCGCTGCCGAGAAAGATGCGCTTCCAGCCGTCGGCCGACATCGGCAGCGCGACGAGGCGCTCGCGGAAGGCCAGCCACACCGGGCGCGGAAACACCAGCAGGCAGCCGGCCGGGTGCTTGGTGAGGGTGAGCTGCGGGCCGGCATCGGCGAGCAGGACATCGCGCTGGCGGGCCGGGACGGTGATCCGCCCCTTCCCATCCAGCGTCAACGCTGAGCTGCCCTGAAAACCAAATTCCGCCACACCGACCTTCCCACGAAAACCCACTAAAGTGCACTTTGCACCACTCTAGCGGATGGTTTCGATAAGGTCAATGAGACTTGTAAGAAAAAATCAATGAAATCAAGAACTTAGAGCAGACTGTGAAATCAGGCCAAGTGAAAACAGTTGTAAAAGCAAGGACTTGCGGGCGGCTGTGAAAGCTTTGGGTGAGGAGGGACTCACCCTGCGCGCGGACCGGCGAGGATGTCGCGCCGTGACGCATTACCTCGCAAACGGGCTGCGCCTCCGCACTGGACGGGTCGGTACCGCATGCGTCGCGGGGTCGAAGTCCCGCCTTTGGGCGAGCAACGGCTCCCCATCGATGCGCTCCGCCAAGCTGTCGAGATCAGCCTCTGTGACACCGCAGACCGCGAAGTGCGCCCGCCACCCATCGACCACCCCGATCACGCGCACGACCTCGGCCGCCGCCTGTGCCGGCGTGTGGCCGAACAGCTCGCACTGCGACATCGCGTTCGCCAGCGTCGAATCCCGCTGCGCCGCGCCGACGATGAATTCCTGAAACCCCTGGCCCGAGTTCGTCGGCAGCACGTCGTACGCCGGCGCGAGGCGGTAGCGACCCTGCCGCGCCGGCGCCACCACCCGCAGCGCGTGGTTCTTCTCGTGGTCGTCGGTGTTGTCGATCAGGATGTTGAAGACCATGCGGCGGAACAGCTCCTGCATGTCGAGCAGGTTGAGCCCGTCGTCCCCCACACCGGCGCGGCGCAGCAACTGGGCCAGCGCGGGGTAGCCCAGTTCCGGCTCGCGCCCGGCCACCGCCTGCGCGCGCAAGGCCGTGCCGGCGGAGATGCAGTGGATGCGCAGCGCGCCGTCGCGGTCGTAGCGGCGCACCGCCAGCGCGTTCTCGCCGGCCAGCCGCAGCACGCGGGTCTCGGCGACCGTGATGCCGGCCTGCGCCGCGAGCGTCATCGACGCATGCTCGATCAGCGGCACGTCGACCGGTTCGTTGTTGAAGAACTTGATGACCCACTGCTCGCCGTCGATGTCGATCAGCGCCTTCGGCTTGGCGCCGCCGAAGCTGCCGCCGGCAGCCAGCATGCCGCGCTCGATCGCGTTGAGCGGCTCGCGGTCGCTGACCTTGTGGACGACCTCGCTGAGCGCCTGCGCCTGCGCCAGCCGCGGCACCGGGCTCTTCGCGCGCGGCAGGTAGGCCTGCGCCGAGGTCGACACGCCGAGCGCGCCGAAGCGGTCGTCGCCGGCGTAGAACAGATACTCCATCAGCGACAGGCGCGCCGGCTTGTCGATGTACTGGATGACGCGCTCGCCCCATCGATCGGGACGCGCATCGTCGACGGCACCGACGGCCATGCCCTTCCAGCGCGGCAGGTGCTCGATGTCGACGAGCGGCAGGTCTTCGCTGAGCGGGAAACCGTCGGCCAGCCAGTCGGACCCATACTGCAGCGAGACCCCCTTGCCCGCGTCCACCAGGCGCAGCCGCCCCACGGCACGCGGAACGGCCGGGTCCGCGAGAAACCACAGGTGCAGTTCGTCGTGCCTCATGCGTCCGACCCTCCTTCGTCCTGTCGCTTCGATGCCCGCCGCAGCTTGGCCTGGGCCGTGGCCTGGGCCCGCACCTGTCCCAGCGTTTCAGCCGCCCGCACGTCGAGTTCGAGCGCACCACGGTCCTGCCCGGGTGTCGCCAACTCGGCCAGCGCGCCGTCGCGGCCGATCAACCAAAGTGCCGTGGCGAGAACGCCCAGGCTCACGCCGGGCTCGCCGGCCTCCAGACGCAGCAGCGTCGGAACGCTCACGCCGATGCGCCTGGACCAGGTCTTCAACGATTCCTTGCGACGCAGCCGTGCGACAGCCAGGTCGGCGCCCAGGCGCTCAAGCGCCGCCACCGTGGAGGGCGGCAACTGGGACAGCGCAGGTGAAGCCTTGGTCATTACATATAGTTTATCGCCACCGAGGTTTTCAGTAAACTATATGTTTATCAATGACAGAGACCCGTCAACGGGAACGCTGAATCGGCGCCGCCGGCGGATCGACCTCGGGCACCGGCTCGTACTTCGAGCGCTGGCTCCATGCCGAGTCCGGCACCGCGTCTTCCACTGCCTTGCTGCCCGAACTGAGCGAGTAAGGCGACGGCTTGGGCACCTCGCGCGCGCGAGACTTCGGCGCAGATGCCGCCGGCACGGCCTTGGGCGGCCAGGTGTCCGGTGAAGCCGGCAGGGCCGGCGCGATCTGCGACTCCGGCAGGATCAGCGATGGCTGCGGTGCTCCCGGCGCGCGCCACTGCGTGGAAGACGTGGAGGGCGTCCAGGGATGGAACGCCTTCACCTCCGCGCTTTGACCGAGGAAGGACAACGCCCGGAGCGCGAGGAAGATCAGGATCGCGAACGGCCACCACGACAGGCCCGAGGACGGCTCCTTGTCGCGATTCGGCACAGGGCGCTCCGCCTGCGGCGTCGGCGCTGCCACGGCACCGGGCGGCAGTTCGTCGCGCCAGGCCTGCCACTGCGCGATGTTCTCGCGCGAGGTCACGATGCGCAGCCAGTGCGGATAGCGCTGCACCAGCATCCGCAGGCGCGGCGCCTGATCGACCAGTGTCGCCGGCGATGGCCGTTTCGCCTCGCGCAGGCGGCGGATCAGGTCGCGCTGCACGTCGAACTCGTGCGGCGGCTGGCCGAAGAAGATCAGCTTCTCGGTGATCGCCGCATCGAGGGCCTCGCCCAGTTGCCCGAACAGCGACAGCCGGCGCCGGTCATCCCCCCAGTTGAAGACCTGGCAGGCCGGCCCGAACAGGAACTCGTGCCCGGGCCGCCAGCCTTCCATCAGCAGGCACGCGACACGCCATTCGAAGAACGTGCGGGCCTCCAGGTTGATCAGCCGCTCGTCGTCGAGCGCCGCGCTCAGCGCCCGCCGGCACGCCGCTTCGTCGGTGAACCCGGCCGCCGCAAGCTGCGCGAAGCCGCGGAACACCTCATCGCCGAGGGCCCGCATACGGGCGTCCTCGTCCACCACGGCCGATGCCGCGCCGGGCGCCTGTGGCGTCTCCGGCGCCTCGGCGGCGTCAGCAACCAGCGCAACCTCGCCCCCGGCACCTTCGTCGACCGCCTCGCGCCGCCTCTGCACCCAGCGCAGCGCGTTCTCGTAGTGCCCGCGCAGCACCTGGAAGGCGTCGGGGTCGAGCTCGGGATCGATGCGCCTCAGGCGCTGCGCATAGGCGCGGCGCACGGCACGCTCGTCAGCCTCGTCATCGAGGTCGAGCGCATGCAGGAACGACATGCTGCGACCGGTTGTCGGGTTCGTCACGTCACTGCGGCGCGTCGCCGAGGTAGCTGTCGCGCTCGACGCGCTCCAGCACCGACTCGAACTCGCGACGGCCTGCTGCAATCATCCGGGCGTCCTGCGTCGCGAGCAGCTGCTCGAAGCGCAGGATCTGCATGCCGAGCCACTCGCGCTGCTCACCGCGCAGCTGCTCGTACAGCCGCTCGCCGCGCGCCAGCAGCGTGCGGTTCTCGAGCTTGTCGCGCGGATGAATCTTCAGCTCGGCCAGCGACTTCAACCGCTGCGCCACCTCGGCCGGCGACAGCAGGCCCGGGTTGCCCTCGATCACTAGGCTCGTCGTCTCCTGCGTCTTGCGCACCATGGCCTCGACCTGCAGCAGCCCGTTCACGTCGTAGGTGAAGCGCACGTCGACCGCGCAGTCCTGCAGGGGTGCGTGCGGCAGCGCCACGCGCAGCCGTCCGAGGTGGATGTTGTCGCGCACCATCCGCGACTCGCCCTGGTAGATCTCCAGGTCGATCATCGACTGGCCCTCGGTGGTCGGCACATAGGACTTGGAGCGGCTCACCGGCACCGGCGTGTTGCGCTCGATCACCGGATCGAAGTGCCCCTGCGACGACGATCGATCGTCCAGCCGCACACTGACCTCCACGCCGAGCGAATAGGGCGAGACGTCGGTCATCACCACTTCGTCGAGCGCCTTGTCGCGCGCCTTCAGCCCGGCCTGCACCGCCGCGCCGAGTGCCACCACCTCGTCCGGATTGAAGTCGATCGCGGGGAAGCGGCCGAACATCGTCGTCACCAGCCGGCGGATCAGCGGCATGCGCGTGGCGCCGCCGGCCAGCACCACGTTGTCGAGTTCGCTGCTGCGCAGGTTCGCATCGCGCAGTGCGCGCTCCACCGGTGCGCGCAGGCGCTTGAGCAACGGTGCGCAGGCTTGTTCCAGCGCGGCCTCGTCGATCTCCAGCACGTGCTCGTCATCGCCGCGGCGCACCCGCAGGGTCGCGCGCGGCTGCGTGCTCAGCGCGCGCTTGGCGGCTTCGGCCTGGCCCGACAGGCGCTGCATGAAGGCCTCGTCGCGGCGCAGCGATTCGGGCAGTGCCAGTCGTTGGAAGAACAGGTCGCGCAGCGCATGCACGAAGTCCTCGCCGCCGAGGAAGTTGTCGCCGGCCGAGGCACGCACCTCCATCACGCCTTCGAACAGATCGAGGATCGAGACGTCGAAGGTGCCACCGCCGAGGTCGAACACCAGGAAGCGGGTCTCGGCACCGCGCAGGTGGATGCCGCAGGCGAGCGCCGCGGCGGTGGGCTCGTTGAGCAGCCGCTCGACGCGCAGCCCGGCAATCTGGCCGGCCGCGCGCGTCGCCTTGCGCTGCGCGTCGGAGAAGTACGCGGGCACCGTGATGATCGCCTCGGTCACCGGCTCGCCGAGGAAAGCCTCGGCATCGGCCTTCAGCGCTTTCAGGATCAGCGCCGACAGCTCTTCCGGCCGGAACTCGCGCTTGCCGAGCCGCACGGTCTTGTTGCTGCCCATGTAGCGCTTGAACAGCGCGGCGCTGCGTTCCGGGTGCGTCTGCAGCCGCTCCCGCGCGGCGCGGCCGACCAGCACCGAGCCGTCCTCGTCGAGGCTCACGCACGACGGCGTCAGCACCTCGCCGAGGCCGTTGTGGATCAGTTGCGCTTGCCCTTCCCTCCAGACGGCCACCAAGCTGTTGGTCGTCCCCAGATCGATGCCGACGATCACGTCGCGCCCTCCTCGTCGAATTCTTCTGTCGGATGTTTTCGTCCCGCGCGCATCGTAGCGGCTGCGAGGTCACTCCGAAAGGGGATCGACGGGAGCTTGCTTCTCAGCCCTTGATCCCCCCGGCGGTGAGCCCCGAGATCATCCATTTCTGCGCCAGGATGAACACGACCGTGATCGGCAGTCCGGAGAGGATGGCCGCCRCCGCGAAGTCGCCCCACAGGTATTTCTGGTCGTACAGGAACAGCTTGGACCCGACCGCCAGCGTCAGCTTGGCCTCTTCGTGCAGCAGGATCGACGCGACCGGGTACTCGATGATCGCGCCGATGAAGGCGAGCAGGAACACCACCATCAGGATCGGCACGGCCATCGGCAGCAGCACCAGCCGGAAGGCCTGCCAGGGCGTCGCGCCATCGACCTTGGCCGCCTCCTCGATCTCGACCGGGATCGTGTCGTAGTAGCCCTTGATCGTCCACACGTGCAGCGCGATGCCGCCGGAGTACGCGAGCAGCAGCGAGGCATGGCTGTCGATGCCGAAGAACGGGAACACGCTGCCGATGCGGTCGAAGATCGCGAAGATCGCCACCAGCGCGAGCACCGCCGGGAACATCTGCATCAGCATCAGCCCGCCGAGCGCGGCACGCTTGCCGCGGAACTTCATGCGCGCGAAGGCGTASGMSGCGGTGGTCGACAGCGTCAGCGTGATCGCCGCGGTGAGGCTCGCGACCTTGACCGAGTTCCACAGCCACAGCAGCACCGGGAAGTCSGGCTTCACCAGCCGCCCGTCGGGCGCGGTGTACGAGATGCCGAGCGCGAGCTTCCAGTGCTCGAAGCTGATGGTCTCGGGGATCAGGCTGCCGGCGGCGAAGTTRCCCGGGCGCAGCGAGATCGACAGGATCATCAGGAACGGAAAGATCACCAGCGCCACGAGCGCGATCAGGAACGCATGCGCGGCCAGCACGCGCCAGCGGTGGCTCTTGTCGAGGACGATGGCCATGGCTCGGGTTACCTCGCTTYGCTATCGGGATTCRTCGCGCGAGATCTTCGTGAACCGCATCTGCACCAGCGAGATCGCGGCCACCATCGCGAAGATCACCGTCGAGATCGCCGCGGCGAGCCCGAACTGCTGGCCCGAGTCCTGGAACGCGATGCGGTAGGTGTAGCTCACCAGCAGGTCGGTGGTGCCGGCCGGCACGCTCGTGTCCAGGAAGTCGGGGCGCCCGCCGGTGAGCAGGCTGATCAGCACGAAGTTGTTGAAGTTGAATGCGAAGGCCGAGATCAGCAGCGGCGTCAGCGGTTTCAATATCAACGGCAGCGTGATGCGCCAGAAGTTCGTCAGCGGCCCGGCACCCGCCACCGCCGACGCCTCGTACAGGTCGGCGGGGATCGCCTTGATCAGGCCCGAGCAGATCACCATCATGTACGGGTAGCCCAGCCACACGTTGACGATCAACAGCATCACCTTCGCGAGCGTCGGGTCCGAGAACCACGCGGGCTTGATGCCGAACAGCGCATCGAGGATCAGGTTGATCTCGCCGAAGTTGTTGTTGAACAGGCCCTTGAACACCAGGATCGAGATGAACCCCGGCACCGCATACGGCAGGAACAGCAGCGTGCGGTACAGGCCCTTGAAGCGCAGCGCATCCCAGTTGAAGAGGACAGCGAGGAACATGCCGAGCGCGGCACCGAAGAAGACGGTGAGGGCCGAGAACACCACCGTCCACACGAAGATGCGCACGAAGGGTTCGCGAAACGCCGTGTCGGTGAAGATGCGCTGGTAGTTCGYGAAGCCCACGCCGACCTGGAAGCCCGGCTGCAGGCGCTCGCCGGCCTCGGTCTCGTAGAAGCCGCTGGTCATGTTCGGGCGCAGCACCGCGTGGGTCTGCTGGTTCACGAGCGAACCGTCGGGGTTGCGCTGGTACAGCGGCTGCACCGCGCCGAACTGGCGCAGGCCGGTCATCACCAGCTTGTTCGGCGAGTCGGGCAGCAAGAGTGTCAGCACCTGCAGGTTCTTCTGCTTGGCGATGACGGTCTTCAGTTGCGCGGGTTCGGCCAGCGGGGCCTGGGCCGGATCCTGCGGCGCGAGCTTGACCTCCAGCGGCGTGGTCGTCGCGAGCGCGAGCCGCCCGCTGACCCAGGCCTTGCCGCTGTCGGCGTCCTCGAGCCTCAGCCTGAACTCCGCCCCGTCCTCGTGCAGCGTGAACGCGTAGCTCGCGCCGTCGCCGCCGTGGAAGGTCTCATCGAGGAAGTACTGCGTGGCCCGCGGGAACTCCAGCAGGTTGCGCGAGCTGTAGTTCGTGAACCCGATGGCCATCGTGTAGACCATCGGGAACACGACGAAGACGAGTGCGGCGGCGATGCCCGGGAACAGATACCGCCACGCATAGGTCTTGGCCGAGCTGTAGACCCACAGCGCGAGCGCGGTGATCGCGAGCATCGTCGCGGCCAGCAGGGTCTGCCCGGCCGCGTAGACCATCGCGACCACGTAGAGCGCCCCCACCAGCACGAGCGCCAGCAGGGCCGGGCCGGGGCGCAGCCGGTACGTCATCGTCTTGTCGATCTCGTGCCGACTACTTGGCCGTGATCCGCTTGGCCGCAGCGTCCAGCGCCTCCTTCGGCGCCTGGCGGCCTTCGGTCATGTTCTTCAGCGCCGACTCCATCGACGACCAGAAGCGCCCCATCTCCGGGTTGTTGGGCATCGGCGCGCCGTCTTGCGCGCTGGCCATCGTCGCCTGGATGTTCGCGTTGCTCTTCAGCTCGGCGAACAGCGCCTTGCTCGCCGGCGTGCCCAGCGGCACGTCGTCGTTGATCGTCTTCAGGCCCTTGGGCGCGAGCATGAAGTTCTCGATGAACTCCACCGCCACGTCGCGGTTCGGCGAGGCCTTGGAGATCATCGCGCCCAGCACGCCGACGAACGGCGCGGCCTTCTTGCCGTTCACCGACGGAATCTTGGCGACGCCGAAATCGATGTTCGCCTTTTTGAGGTTGTCCCACGACCACGGGCCGTTGATCATCATCGCGACCTTGCCCTGCGCCATGCCCGCCTCCATCTCGGCGTAGCCGGCGCCCTTGGTCATCACGCCGTCCTTCACGAGCTTGTTCAGCAACTCCGCGCCCTTCAAGGCCCCGGCGTTGTTGACGCCGGTGTCCGCCGGGTCGAAGTTGCCGTCGGCCTTCAGCTTGAACGGATAGCCGCCACCCGCGGCCAGCAGCGGCCACGTGAAGTAGGTGTTGTTGTAGTCCCAGAGGATGGCCTTCTTGCCGGAAGCAGACAGCTTCTTGTCGAGCGCGATCACCTCGTCGAAGGTCTTCGGCGGGGTCGGCACCAGCGCCTTGTTGTAGACCAGCGAGACCGCCTCGATCGACATCGGGTAGCCCCATTGCTTGCCGCCGACCGCGAAGGCCTTGACGGCCAGCGGGTCCAGGTCGGCCAGCACCTTCTTGCTCGGCGTCACCGGCTGCAGCAGSCCRCCGGCRATCCAYTCGCCGATGCGGTCGTGCGGCCAGATCCAGATGTCGGGGCCCTTGCCGGCGGCGGCCGCCTGCTGGAACTTGTTCGGGGCATCTTCCGGGTGCTCCACCACCACCTGCACGCCGGTCTTGGCGGTGAACTCCTCGCCGACCTTGGCCAGGCCGTTGTAGCCCTTGTCGCCGTTGATCCAGATCAGCAGCTTGCCGGGCTCGGCGGCCTGCGCGGCGGTGCCGGCCAGGGCCAGGACCGCGGCGCCGGCGAGCAGCTTCAGGTGATGTCGCTTGGTGTTCATGTCGTGTCTCCGGGTGGGGTTTGTTGTGGTGATGAAAAGAGCGTACGCCCCTGTTCGTCGAACAGGAAGCCGCGCTGCGGCGAGAAACTCAGGTACGCCGTGTCGCCGGTCTTCAGCGGGTTCTCGGGTGCCGTGCGGATCGTCATCGCCTCGGTGGCACCGGTCAAGGTCACGTGCAGGTAGGTGATGTCGCCCAGGTGCTCGGCGAGCTGCACGTGGGCGCGCAGCGCATCGGCGCTCGACTGCGTGCTGGCGTCGACGTGCTCCGGGCGCAGGCCCACGGTGACCTTGGCCCCCGGCGCCAGCGACGAGACATCCGCATCGACCGTCACGCTCGAGCCGTCGGCCAGCGCGATGCGCGCCAGCCCGGTGCTCACGCCGACAAGCGTGCCCTCGATGAAGTTCATCTTCGGCGAGCCGATGAAGCCGGCGACGAAGCGATTCACCGGCCGGTGGTAGAGCTCCATCGGCGTGCCGACCTGTTCGATGCGCCCGGCGTTCAGCACGACGATGCGGTGGGCCAGCGTCATCGCCTCCACCTGGTCGTGCGTCACGTAGATCATCGTGGTCTTGAGTTCCTGGTGCAGCCGCGACAGCTCCACGCGCATCTGCACGCGCAGCGCCGCGTCCAGGTTCGACAAGGGCTCGTCGAACAGGAACACGCCCGGCTTGCGCACGATCGCGCGGCCGATCGCCACGCGCTGGCGCTGCCCGCCCGACAGCGCCTTGGGCTTGCGCTCCAGCAGGTGCTCGATCTGCAGCACCTGGGCCGCGCGCTGCACCGCGGTGCGCATCTCGTCCTTCGAAAACCCGGCCAGCCGCAGCCCGAACGCCATGTTCTCGGCCACCGTCATGTGCGGGTACAGCGCGTAGCTCTGGAACACCATCGCGATGCCGCGCTTGGCCGGCGGCACGTCGTTGACCAGTTCGCCGCCGATGTAGAGCTCACCCGACGTGATGTCTTCGAGGCCGGCGATGCAGCGCAACAGCGTCGACTTGCCGCAGCCCGACGGGCCGACGAACACCAGGAACTCCCCGTCGCGCACCGCCAGGTCCACCCCCGGCAGGATCACCACGTCGTCGAACGCCTTGCGCAGCGACTTCAGTTGCAGGTCGGCCATCGTGGGCTTTCGGTCAGGCGGCGAGTTCGCCGAAATACAGGCCGTGCGCCGGCAGCGCGAAGCGCCGCCCGCTGCGGGTGCCCTGCAGCGCGGCATCGAGCTGCGTCGCGACGACGGTGCTCGCCGGCGCATCGAGGTCGACGCTGATCGGCTCGCCACCGAGGTTGAACACGCACAGCAGCGACGCGCCTTCGACGCCCGCTTCCGGCGAGCGGACGAACGCCAGCACCGGCTCCGGCGCATCGATGAAGCGGATGTCACCGCTGACCATCGCCGGCTGTTGCCGCCGCCAGGCCAGCAGCCGGCGCATGAAGTGCAAGGGCGAGGTCGCATCGCGCTCATTGACGTCGACCGCGCGCGCCGCATGCTCAGTCGGCACCGGCAGCCACGGCTGCACCGCGCGGCCCTGGCTGAAGCCGGCGTGCGGCTGCGAATGCACCCACGGCATCGGCGTGCGGCAGCCGTCGCGGCCCTTGAACTCCGGCCAGAACGCCAGGCCGTACGGATCCTGCACCTGCTCGAACGGGATCTCCGCCTCGGTCAACCCGAGCTCGTCACCCTGCCACCAGCAGACGCTGCCGCGCAGGCTCATCAGCATCGCGGTCACGACCTTCGCGTAGGCGAGTTCGGCAGCGGGGCCGCCCCAGCGCGTCAGCACGCGCGGCACGTCGTGGTTGCCGAACGACCAGCTGGCCCAGCCGTCGTGCATCTGCGCCTCGAGGTCCTCGACCTGCTGGCGGATGTAGGCGGCGCTGCGCTCGGCGGTCAGCAGGTTGAAGCTGTAGGCCATGTGCAGCTTGTCGCCGCCGCGGGTGTAGTCGGCCATGGTCTTCAGCGAATCGTCGTCGCCGATCTCGCCGAGGCTGGCCGCGCCGTGCGCGTCGAGCAGCCGCCGCACGCGCTGCAGGAACGCGAGGTTCTCCGGCTGCGTCTTGTCGTGCAGGTGGCGCTGCATGCCGTACGGATTGCTCTCGCCGACCGAGCGGGTGTCGCGCGATTCGGCCGGCGGGTTGTCGCGCAGCAGCTGGTCGTGGAAGTGGAAGATGCAGGCGTCGAAGCGGAAGCCGTCGACGCCGCGCTCCAGCCAGAAGCGGATGTCGGCCAGCAGCTGGTCCTGCACCTCGGGGCAATGGAAATTGAGATCGGGCTGGCTTGCGAGGAAGTTGTGCAGGTAGTACTGGCGCCGGCGCGAATCCCACTGCCAGGCCGAACCGCCGAACACGCTGAGCCAGTTGTTCGGCGGCGTGCCGTCGGGCCGCGGGTCGGCCCACACGTACCAATCGGCCTTCGGGTTGCGTCGGCTCGCGCGGCTCTCGCGGAACCAGTCGTGCTGGTCCGAGGTGTGCGACAGCACCTGGTCGATCATCAGCTTCAGGCCGAGCTCGTGGGTGCGTGCGATCAGGCGGTCGAAATCGGCCAGCGTGCCGAACAGCGGGTCGACGTCGCGGTAGTCGGCGATGTCGTAGCCGAAGTCCTTCATCGGCGAGCGGAAGAACGGCGAGACCCAGATCGCGTCGACGCCGAGGCTCGCGATGTACGGCAGCCGGTCGACGATGCCGGCGATGTCGCCGATGCCATCGCCGTTGTGGTCGGCGAAGCTGCGCGGGTAGACCTGGTAGATCACGGCACCACGCCACCAGGCGGCGGAATCGGCCGCCGGCCGGTGGGCGGAACGTGAGGGTGCGGCGGGTGCGTGGCGCGGTGCAGTGGCGAGGTCGGTCATGCGGATCGGGTTCAGGACGGCCGCATGAGCGTTGTAGTTTGACTACAAAGACGATGCTTCTGCAGGTTGGGCGCCACTTTATGCGGGCAACTGAATCGAGAAAGAGAGGGTTTACCCTCAAATTCAGCAGGCAAAACCCCAATGGAAACCGGCATTCCAATCCCGGCTGAACGACGGCTTGTCGGGCGGCTGTAGTCGCCGGCGACGCGCTACGTATCGCGAACGATCAACTCCAGCGGCAGCAGCACCGACTCTTCCCCATCGAGCACGATGCGCACCGCCGTCTCGCCCTTCACGACCGCGTTCTGCCGGATCGTCGTCAGCCCGGCCGCGCGGGCCGCCGCGATGTCGTCGAAGCCGACCGCGGCCACGAGCGTCGTCCCGGCCCAGTCGACGATCACGCTGCGCGCCGCCAGCGCCATGCGGTCGCTCATCGCGACCAGCGCGATGCGGCGGTACGGCGCCAGCCGCTCGCGCATCGCCTGCGCGGCTTGCGCCGCCGCGGCCTCGGGCTCGCTGTCGTCGACCGGCACCCAGACCACGCGCCGCTCGTCGAAGCCGTGCGCCCGTACCGCCTGCGCGTAGCCGCTCAGCCGCTCCGACGTGACGAACGGGCTGCGCGCCGGATCCGCGCCCAGCGCCCTCGCCCGCTCGGCATCGTCGAGCGGGAACGTGATCACCAGCACCGCATCGGGCCGCGCCGCCAGCGCATGGCCCATCGCGAGCGCCGCGCCCTGCCGGTCGTCGAGGCACACCGACGGCGTGCCCGGCACCTGCGTGTCGACCAGCACGATCGGCTTGTGCGCCGCCTGCACCTGCGGCACCACCTCGGGGCCGATCTCGGCGTGCACGATCAGCGCATCGGCGGTGGTCTGGAACGCGGCCTGCAGCAGCAACTGGCGGCCGAGCTTCGGGATCAGCTGCAGGCTCAGCCCGCGCAGGTCGAGCTGGCGCGTGACGCCGCGCAGGAAGTCGAGGCTCAGCTCATCGCCGAACGCATAGCGCAGGTCGTGGTGGAACACCACCGCCACCTCGCGCAGCTCGCGCCGGCGCAGCGCGCGCGCCATCATGTCGGGGCCGTAGTAGCCGAGCTCGCGCGAGCGGGTGAGGATCGATTCGCGCAGGTCCTTCGACAACTGCTCCGGCCGGTTGAACGCGTTCGAGACCGTCGTGCGGCTCACGCCCAGGCTCGCGGCCACATCGGCCAGCGTGAGTCGCGAACGTTCGGGAACAGGTTTCGACATCGGATCGGAGAAGCGGGCGGGCGGCTGACAGGGCGCGTTGACTATAGCGTTGCACCCGGCAGAATCCGGCCCGCCATGACCACGCTTCCTGACATCGAACATCAGCGGCGCCAGCGCCAGCTCGACTGGGTCGCGTCCGGCCGCGACCTCGTCGTCGGCGATGCGGCCGATTGCCCGCTGCCGCCCGACGACCTGATGCACCTCGACGCCCGCCACCCCGCAGTGCGTGAGCTGCACGACAGCGGCCTGACCGCCGAGGTGTTCCGCGTGCACGCCCGCGGCCGCGACTGGGCCGTCAAGCGCGCCCGCAGCATCTGCAAGGTGCAGGGCGTCGACGGCCAGACCTCGTTCCTCAACGAGGTGCAGCGCCGCTCCGAGATGGCCGCCCTGCCCGCGCTGCAACGCGCCGGCCTGAGCCCGACCGTCTACGCGTCGCTGAAGCAAGGCCTGATCGTGTCGCCGTGGATCGCCGGCAGCCGCGTGAACGACTGGGACGAAACCGGCCTGCGCCAGCTGTTCGACAGCGGCCTGGCGCTGCTGCGCGCCGGCTTCTTCGAATGGGATTTCTGCCCCGGCAACGTACTGCGCGACGACCGGCAGGCCTGGCTGTTCGACTACGGCTACCTGTATCGCTTCGACCCGCTGCGCCACTTCAACAGCGCCGGCACCGGCCTCAGCGCGCCGCAGCACCACCTGGCCGAGCGCATCGAATCGCGCCATGTGTTCGGCTGGCTGCTGCGGCTGGAGAACGAACACGGGGCGGATGCCGCGTTGCGCGCGTTCCAGATGGAGAAGTCGATCGCGCTGGAGGCCTACGAGCGCCTGCGCAGCACGCTGGCCGCCGATGGCGCCACGGCCACCGTGCTGCAGTGGCTGGACGGCCTCTGCGCCGAGTGGCGCACGGCGCTCGCCGGATCGCTGCCCGACCTGTACCTGCGCGAAGGCTGGCGCTCACATGCCACCGACCTCGACGACGACCTGAAGGGCCAGACCTGCACGCCGGCGACGCTGCAACGCGCCGACTGGCTGCTGGACGCGCTGCGCCTGCACCACCCGGCGCTGGCAGCGCAAGGCGTGTGGCCGGCCGCGGAGGCGGCGCTCGACCGGACTGGCTTGATCGCTCTCTACGAGCGGCGCCGCCAGCGGGCGGTCGAGTACCAGCTGCCCAGGCCCTGATCCGCACGCCGCATTTACCTCAGACAACCTCGGCATGCATCGTCTGCGCGAATGGCCTCTGCCTGAAAAGGCCTCCTGACAGCCCCCGACAGCCGGGGTCTGCCGGTCCTACGATGCCGACCTTTCCGGACAATTTCCGGATCAGTTCAGCCAGATCTCCAAGGACCGCCCCATGCTTCTCGAACCGACCACCCTCCGCACGCTGACGCTGCGCAACCGCGTCGTGATGTCGCCGATGACGCGCAACCGCGCGATCGAGGCCAACACGCCGAACGCGCTGATGGCCGACTACTACGCCCAGCGCGCCGGCGCCGGGCTGATCATCACCGAGGGCACCTCGCCGTCGCCGAACGGCCTCGGCTACATCCGCATGCCGGCCCTGTACAACGCCGCCCACGCGGCCGGCTGGAAGCTGGTGACCGATGCGGTGCACGCCAAGGGCGGCAAGATCGCGATCCAGCTGATGCACACCGGCCGGGTCTCGAGCACCATCAACATGCCGGCTGGCGCCGAAGTGCTCGCCCCGACCGCCACCGTGCTGCCCGGCGAGATCCACACCGACGCGAAAGGCATGCAGCCGCACGCCGCGCCGCGCGCGATGACGCAGGCCGACATCGACCACGCGGTCGCCGAGTTCGCGGCCTCGGCCCAGCTGGCGATCGAGGCCGGCTTCGACGCCGTCGAGCTGCACGGCGCGAACGGCTACCTGATCGAGCAGTTCCTGAACGGCAATGTCAACCACCGCACCGACGGCTACGGCGGCAGCGCGGCCGGCCGCAACCGCTTCGCGCTCGAAGTGGTGCGCGCCGTGGTCGCCCGCATCGGCGCCGGCAAGGTCGGCATCCGCGTGTCGCCGCACGGCGTGTTCAACGCGACCGGCCCGTTCGACGGCGTCGACGAGCAGTACGTCGCGTTCGTGAAGGAGCTGTCGGCCATCGGCCTGCTGTACGTGCACGAGCTCGACCACTCGGCCATGGGTGCCCCTCCCATTCCGGCGGCCACCAAGGCCGCGCTGCGCGAGGCCTTCAAGGGCCCGTTCATCCTGGCCGGCGGCTTCGACCGCGCAAGCGGCGAGAAGGTGCTGCAGGCCGGCCAGTCCGACCTGGTTGCCTTCGGCCGTCCGTTCATCTCGAACCCGGACCTGGTCGAGCGCATGAAGAAGGACGCGGCGCTGACCGCGCCGGACTTCTCGACCTTCTACACGGCGGGCGCCAAGGGCTACACCGACTACGCGGTGCTGGCGAGCTGAGCCCGGCTCAGAGCTTCGGACCGCGCGGCAACCCCGCCGCGTCGTAGCTCTGGCGGTGCGAGAACCAGGACCAGCCCCAGGCCCCCAGCGCCAGCAGGACGGCGGCCAGGGTCCAGGGCCAGTGCTCGACCAGCGCGTCGGTCGCTGTCGCGATGAGGCCTGGGCCGTCAGAAGACGGCTGCGGCGGTGGATCGCGCATCAGCGGCTCGTCGCGCGTGTCGGGCACCACTGGCGCCGCCACCGCGGGTGCCATCGCCACCGGGCTGGCCACGGGCTCCGGGAACTTCGGCGCCGCCGGCTTCACGGGCTCCGGCAACTTTGCGGCCACCGGTTTCGCCGGCTCGGGCCGGGACGCCGCAGCGGCCGGCGCGGACGCACGCGCCGCCACCCGCGGGGCCGCTGCGACGGCACTGGCCGGACTCGCCGCGCTTGCGATACCCGCTGCGCTGTCCGCATTCGCCGCCTGCGGGGTCAGCCCGCGCCGGTAGTGAAGGATCTTGAACGCACCGCCGTCGCAGGTGCCGACCACCTTGGCGCCCGGCGGCACCGGCGTCGAGGCGGCCGCGATGACCAGCGTGCCGAGCGCCTCGGGCGGGATGCGCGTGGCGACCGTGTCCTTGAACTGTTCGCAGGCCGGTGACTGCGCCAGCGCCGGTGCCGCCGCCCCCCCGAGGGTGGCGCCCAGCAGCCATGGCGCCAGACGGCGCCCGAAAGATGAAAACGTCAATGCGTGTGCCTCATGAGTGGTTCGACTGCTCTTCCCAGTGAGCGCAATGGCGACGGAGGTTACGCCATGTCCGGCGCATCGTGAATCCGGGCTTCACAGGCATCATGTGAAGATGTCACGCATCGCGATCGTCAGCGCCATGGCGCAGGAGCTGCACGGCTTGCAGCACGGGTTGTCCGGGGCACGCTGCGTGCAGCGGGCCGGGCGCGAGTTCTGGACCGGCCGGCTCGGCGCGCACGACGCGGTGCTGGTGCTGTCGCGCATCGGCAAGGTGGCGGCCGCCACGACGGTGACGCTGCTGCTGGCCGAGTTCGGCGTCGAGCGCGTGCTGTTCACCGGCGTGGCCGGCGGGCTCGGGCCGGCGCGCGTCGGCGACATCGTGGTGGCCGACGCGCTGCTGCAGCACGACATGGATGCATCACCGCTGTTCCCGCGCCACGAGGTGCCCCTGTACGGGCTGTCGCACTTCGAGGCGGATGCGGCGCTGTCGGCCGAGGTGCGAGCGGCCGCCACATCGGTGCTGGCCCATTTGCAACGCGCCCACCTGGATGACTTCGGCGTGCGCGATCCGCAGCTGCGGCGCGGGCTGATCCTCAGCGGCGACCGCTTCGTCAGCAGTGCGGGCGAGAGCCGGCGGTTGCAGGCGTACTTCCCGGACGCGCTGGCGGTCGAGATGGAGGGCGCCGCCGTGGCCCAGGTGTGCCACGACTTCGGCGTGCCGTTCGCGGTGCTGCGCACGATCTCCGACCGGGCCGACGATGCGGCGCACGTGGACTTCAACCGCTTCATCGCCGAGGTCGCGAGCGGCTACACGCGGGCGATCGTGACGGCACTGCTCGCCCAGCCGCGCTGAGCCTGCCGCCCCGAAGTCATCTAGACGTCACGACGACGTCACATGCGGTTCCTAGAGTGGCCCTCGTTGTCCACCCCGGAGTTCCCATGCACGCTCGCCGCTTCGCCCCCTCGCTGGCCGCGCTGGCCCTGCTCGCCGCAGGCCTGGCCCATGCCGCCGACACCACGCTGACCGTCTACACCGCCCTCGAGGCCGACCAGATCAAGGCCTACCAGGCGCAGTTCGAGGCCGACACGCCCGGCGTCAAGATCAAGTGGGTGCGCGATTCCACCGGCATCATCACCGCCCGGCTGCTGGCCGAGAAGGCCGCGCCGCAGGCCGACGTGGTGATGGGCGTCGCCGCCAGCTCGCTGCTGGTGCTCGAGAAGGAAGGCATGCTGCAGCCCTACGCGCCCAAGGGCGTCGAGAAGCTCAGCAAGGTCTACGTCGACGATGCCAAGGTGCCCAGCTGGGTCGGCATGGACGTGTGGGGCGCGGCGATCTGCTTCAACACCGTCGAGGCCGCCAAGATCGGCCTGAAGAAGCCCGAGACCTGGAAGGACCTGCTGAAGCCCGAGTACCGCGGCAAGGTCGTGATGCCGAACCCGGCCTCCAGCGGCACCGGCTACTTCGACGTGACGGCCTGGCTCAAGATGTATGGCGAGAAGGACGGCTGGGCCTACATGGACCGGCTGCACGACAACATCGCGCAGTACACCCACTCCGGCTCCAAGCCCTGCAAGCAGGCGGCGGCCGGCGAGTTCCCGATCGGCATCGCGTTCGAGTACCGCGCTGCCAAGCTGAAGGAAGAAGGCGCGCCGATCGACCTGGTGTTCCCGAAGGACGGCCTGGGCTGGGACGTCGAGGCCACCGCGGTGATGCAGGGCACGAAGAACCTGGACGCCGCACGCAAGCTCGCCGACTGGTCGGCCTCGAAGGGCGCCAACGAGCTGTACGAGAAGAACTTCGCGATCGTCGCCTACCCGGGCGTCGCGAAGCCCAACCCGCTGATCCCGGCCAACTACGAGCAGCTGCTGATCCAGCAGGACCTGAAGTGGTCGGCCGCGAACCGCGAGCGCATCCTCGCCGAATGGACGCGCCGCTACGACGGCAAGTCCGAACCGAAGAAGTGACCTGCGTGTGTTGACTCCCGCCGCGATCGAAGCGCTGTTCGCCCGCGAAGGCTCGTCGCTGTACGGCGGCGAGGCCATCAGCCAGGCCGAGCACGCGCTGCAGTGCGCCTGGGCCGCCGAGCAGCAGGGCGACGACGACGCGCTTATCGTCGCCTGCCTGCTGCACGACCTCGGCCACCTGCTGAGCGCGCAGCGCGACGACGCGCTCGCCAGCGGCATCGACGACCTGCACCAGCACAAGGTGCTGCCCTTCCTGCGGCCGTGGCTGCCGGCCGACGTGGTCGAGCCGATCGGGCTGCACGTGGAGGCCAAGCGCTACCTGTGCGCGGTCGAGCCGGGGTACGAGGACGCGCTGTCCGACGCGTCGCGCCACAGCCTCGCGCTGCAGGGCGGCGTGATGAGCCCGCGCGCGGTCGCCACATTCGAGAGTCATCGGCAGGCGGAGCGCGCGATCCGGCTGCGCCGCCATGACGACGCCGCCAAGGTGGTCGGGCTCGCGACGCCGCCGATCACGCACTTCCTTCCGCGCGTCGCGGCGCTGCTGCGGGTTCGCGCATGAAGCCGCAGAACTTCAATGTCGGCGCGGCGCTGGCGGAAGCGAGCTCCCCCACCAGCACGGACCCCCGCGACGACGCCGGCTGGCTGCGCGTCGACGGCATCGGCAAGCGCTTCGGCCACTTCACCGCGCTCGAGCGCATCGACCTCGCGGTGCGCCGCGGCGAGTTCCTCTGCCTGCTGGGGCCGTCGGGCTGCGGCAAGACGACGTTGCTGCGCATCCTCGCCGGCCTGGAGCCGCAGGACGCCGGCACGCTGTGGCTCGACGGCCGCGACATCGGCCGGCTGCCGCCGGCGGCGCGCCACTACGGCATCGTGTTCCAGTCGTACGCGCTGTTCCCTAACCTCGACGTCGCGGCCAACATCGGCTATGGCCTGCGCACCGACCGCGCCGCCCGTGCACGCCGCGTGCAGGAGCTGCTCGACCTGGTGGGGCTGGCCGGCGTCGCGGCGCGCTACCCGGCCCAGCTGTCGGGCGGCCAGCAGCAGCGGGTCGCGCTGGCCCGCGCGCTCGCCACTTCGCCCAGCCTGCTGCTGCTCGACGAGCCGCTGTCGGCGCTCGATGCCCAGGTGCGCGAGCACCTGCGCCGCGAGTTGCGCAGCCTGCAGCGCAAGCTCGGCGTCACCACCGTGATGGTCACGCACGACCAGGAAGAAGCGCTCGCGCTGGCCGACACCATCGCGGTGATGAACCACGGCCGCATCGAGCAGGTCGGCACGCCCGAGCAGGTGTACCGCCAGCCGGCCAGCCGCTTCGTCGCCGATTTCGTCGGCCGCGCCAACTGGCTGCCGGTGCAGCGCGACGCGCAGGGCGCGTTCCAGCTCGGCGGCGTGCGCATCGCCTGCGTCGACACGATCGCGTCCGGGCTGTCGAGCGCGACGCTGTTCTGCCGGCCCGAAGACGTGCGCGTGCAGCCGCACTGGGCACCCGGCGCGAACACGCTGATGGCCAGCGTCGACCGCGTCGACTTCATGGGCGGCGTGCGGCGCGCCACGCTGTCGCTGTGCGCCGCGCGAGAAGTTGAAATCCTCGCCGACGTGAGCCCGAACGACGCCGGCTTCGATGCGCTGGTGCCGGGCCAGCGCGTGCCGGTGACGCTGCAGGCCGAGCGGCTGCGGCTGTTCGAGAACGCATCGCCGTGAGCACGCTGGCCTGGAGCGCACCGCGCCTGCAGCGCAGCGCCGACGAGCATGTGGCGGCTCTGCTGGTGTGGCTGCTGGCCGGCGTGTTCGTGCTGTTCCTGGCCGCGCCGCTGACCGCGATCCTCGTGAAGGCGGTGCAGGCGCGCGATGGCAGCTTCACCGGCCTCGCGCAGCTGCGGGCCCTGCTCGGCGAGGCGCGGCTGCGCAGCGCGCTGTCGAACAGCGTGTGGATCGCGCTTGCCACCACCGCGATCGTGCTGCCGCTCGCATTGGCGTTCGCGTTTGCGCTGACGCGCTCGCGGCTGTGGGGGCGGCCGGTGTGGCGGCTGGTCGCGCTGTCGCCGCTGCTCGCACCGTCGCTGATGCCGGCGATCTCGCTGGTCTACCTGTTCGGCAACCAGGGGCTGCTGAAGTCGTGGCTGGGCGGCGCGTCGATCTACGGCCCGATCGGCATCGTGATGGGCGAGGTCTTCTACACCTTTCCACATGCACTGCTGGTGCTGGCGACCGCGCTCGCGGTGGCCGATGCGCGGCTGTACGAGGCGGCCGAATCGCTCGGCGCCGGCAAGCTGCGGCGCTTCCTGACGATCACGCTGCCTAACGCGCGCTACGGGCTCGCGTCAGCCGGCATGGTGGTGTTCACGCTGGTCGTCACCGATTTCGGCGTGCCGAAGGTGATTGGCGGCCAGACCCAGGTGCTGGCGCTCGAAGCCTACAAGCAGGTGATCGGCCAGCAGGATTTCGGCAAGGGCGCGGTGATCGGGCTGATCCTGCTGCTGCCGGCGCTGCTGAGCTTCGCGGTCGAGCGCCGGCTGGCGCGCCGCCACGGCGCGGCGATGGGCGGGCGCTCGGTCGCGTACCGGCCAGGGCGCAACCGCGTGCGCGACGGCGCGCTCGGTGCCGTGTGCGCTGCCGTCTCGCTGTTCCTGCTGGCGCTGCTGGGCACCGCGATCGCCGCGTCGCTGATCCAGCTGTGGCCGTACAAGCTCGTGCCGACGCTCGCGCACTTCGACTTCGACCACGTCGACGGCGGCGGCTGGGGCGCGTTCCGCAACAGCCTCGTGGTGGCGACGCTGACCGCGGCGGCCGGCACGCTGCTGGTCTTCACGACCGCCTACCTGACGCTGAGGACGCCAGCGCCGCGCGCGCCGGCCGCGCTGATCCGCGCGCTGGTGCTGCTGCCGATGGCGGTGCCCGGCCTGGTGCTCGGGCTCGGCTACATCTTCTTCTTCAACGCGCCCGGCAACCCGCTGCATGCGCTGTACGGCAGCCTCGCGATCCTGGTCGCGGCCGGCGTCGCCCACTTCTACACGACCGCGCACCTGACGATGGTGACCGCGCTGCGCCAGATCGACGGCGAGATCGAGGCCGTCGCACGCAGCCTGAAGCGCGCGTGGTGGACGGCCTGCCTGCGCGTGACGCTGCCGATCAGCCTGCCCGCGCTGCTCGACGTCGCGCGCTACCTGTTCGTCTCCAGCATGACGACGGTCAGCGCGGTGGTGTTTCTGTACACGCCCGACACCACGCTCGCGTCGATCGCGGTGCTGGGCATGGACGACGCCGGCGACACCGCGGCCGCCGCCGCGATGGCCACGCTGATCGTCGCCAGCTCGCTCGCCGCCACGCTGCTGATCAACGCGCTCGCGGCCTGGCTCGGGCAGCGGTCGCAGGCCTGGCGCCAGCCCTGATCCCGGTCCTTCTTCCTTCCTGGATGCTTTCGATGCGCGAACCCTTGTTGTTGACCCCCGGCCCGCTGACCACCAGCCTGGCCACCAAGATGGCGATGCTGATCGACTGGGGCTCGTGGGACGGCCGCTTCAACGCGCTGACGGCCGACGTGTGCCGCCGGCTGCTGGCGGTGATTGACGGCCAGGACGAGTTCGTCTGCGTGCCGCTGCAAGGCTCCGGCACCTTTGCCGTCGAAGCCGCGATCGGCACGCTGCTGCCGCGCGACGGCAGGCTGCTGGTGCTGGTGAACGGCGCCTACGGCCAGCGCATGGCGCGGCTGACCGCGGTGATGGGCCGCGCGGTGCAGGTGCTCGACTTCGGCGAGGCGGCCGCGGTCGACCCGGCGCGCGTGGCCGATGCGCTCGCCGCCGATGCCGCCATCACCCACGTCGGCGTGATCCATTGCGAGACCAGCACCGGCATCCTGAACCCGCTGCAGGCGATCGCCGACGTGGTCGAGCGCGCCGGCCGGCGCCTCATCATCGATGCGATGAGCGGCTTCGGCGCGCTGCCGCTGTCGGCCCGCACGCTGCGCTTCGACGCGGTGATCGCCAGCAGCAACAAGTGCCTCGAAGGCGTTCCCGGCCTGGGCTACGTGCTGGTGCGCGAGCGCGCGCTGGCGCAGGCCGAGGGCCGCGCGCATTCGCTGTCGCTCGACCTGCACGACCAGTGGCGCTACCTGCAGAAGACCGGGCAATGGCGCTACACGCCGCCGACCCACGTGCTCGCCGCGCTGGCCGCAGCGCTGGACCAATACGACGCCGAGGGCGGCCAGCCGGCGCGCCTCGCGCGCTACCGCGACAACTGCGACGCGCTGCTCGCCGGGCTCGCGCGGCTCGGGCTGCGCAGCTTCCTGCCGGCCGCGATCCAGGCGCCGATCATCGTCACGGTGCATGCGCCCGCCGGACCGGGCTGGAACTTTGCGGCCTTCTACGAACGCGTGAAGGCACGCGGCGTCGTGCTGTACCCCGGCAAGCTGACGGCGGTCGAGACCTTCCGCGTTGGCTGCATCGGTGCGATCGGCCGCGCCGAGATCGGGCAGGCGGTCGATGCGATCGGCCATGCGCTCGACGAGATGGGTTTTCAACTTCCCCACTGAACTCGCACTGACATGATCCAGGCACCGTACCGCCACACCCGCCGCTACCAGGGCCCGCTGCAGGCCGTCATCTTCGACTGGGCCGGCACGCTGGTCGACCACGGCTCGTTCGCGCCGACCCAGGTGCTGATCGACGCCTTCGCCGGCTTCGGCATCGAGATCACGCTGGCCGAAGCGCGCGTGCCGATGGGCCTTGCGAAGTGGGACCACATCCAGGCGCTCGGCCGGCAGCCCGGCGTCGCCGCGCGCTGGCAGGCGCGTTTCGGCCATTCGATGGAGCGCGACGATGTCGACGCGCTGTACGCCGCCTTCATGCCGCTGCAGGTCGAGCGGGTCGCGCAGTACTCGACGCTGATCCCCGGCGCGCTGGACGTCGTCACCGCGTTGCGCGCCCGCGGCCTGAAGCTCGGCTCGTGCTCCGGCTACCCGCGCGTCGTGATGGACCGGCTGCTGCCGCACGCCGCCGCGCAGGGGCTGAAGATGGACCATGCGGTCGCGACCGACGACCTGAAGCCGGGCGGCCGGCCTGGCCCGTGGATGGCGCTGGCCAACGTGATCGAACTCGGCATCGGCGAGCTCGCCGCGTGCGTGAAGGTCGACGACACGGTGCCGGGCATCGAGGAAGGCCTGGCGGCCGGCATGTGGACGGTCGGGCTGTCGCTGTCGGGCAACGAGGCCGGCCTGACGCTGGCGGAACTGGAAGCGTCGACGCCCGAGGCCTTGCAGGCCCACCGCGGGCGGGCGGCGACGAAGCTCGCGCAATCGGGCGCGCACCACGTGATCGACAGCATCGCCGAGCTGCCAGGCGTGCTCGCGCAGATCGAGGCGCAGCTCGCGCGCGGCGAGAAACCGTGAACGCCAGGCGGCTTGCGATCGTCGGCGCGGGCGTCGTCGGCCTGGCGCACGCCTGGGCCGCCGCGCGGCAAGGCTGGCAGGTCCGCGTGTTCGAGCGCGACGCGTGGGCGGTCGGTGCCTCGGTGCGCAACTTCGGCCTCGGCCTGGTGGTCGGCCAGCCGGCCGGCGAGATGCTCGACCTGGCGCGGCGCAGCCGGGCGCTGTGGCTTGAATTGCTGCCGGAGATCGGCACCTGGCACCGGCCCGGAGGCAGCCTGACGGTGGCCCGCAACGCCGAGGAATGGGCGCTGCTGCAGTCCTTCCACGCGTTGAAGGGCGGCGAGTACGGCACGCAATTGCGGACGGCAGCGCAACTGGCGGATCACCCGCTGAACGGCATCGGCGCGCTGTCGAGCCCGCAAGAGATCGCGTTCGAGGCCCGCGAGGCGATCCCGGCGCTGGCGCAATGGCTCTCCGAACGGCATGGCGTCGAGTTCCACTACAGGACGCAGGTGCATGCGATCACGCTGCCGCGGATCGAGACCTCGCGCGGGCGCTTCGACGCCGACCGCGCCATCGTCTGCAGCGGATCGGACTTCCTGACGCTGTACCCGGACGCCTTCGCGCCGCTCCTGCTGCAGCGCTGCGCGTTGCAGATGCTGCGACTCGCGAACCCGGGGCCGCGCTACGGCAGCGCGCTGCTGACCGGCCTGTCGTGCCTGCACTACCCGTCGTTCGCCGACGTCCCCGGGATCGACGCGCTGCGCAGCCGGGTGCAGCGCGACACGCCCGAACTGATCGACCACGGCATCCACTTGATCGTGCAGCAGCTGGGCGAGGCCGGCGAGCTGGTGGTCGGCGATTCGCATCGCTACGGCGGCACCGTCGAGCCCTTCCACGACGAGCGCATCGACGAACTGCTGCTGGCGCTCGCCGGCGACCTGCTCGGGCGGCCACTGCGCGTGCTGCAGCGCTGGCACGGCGTGTACGCGAGCGGGCCGCGGCCGTTCGAGGTGCTGAACCCGGCGCCGGGCGTGCAGGCGGTGGCGATCACCGCCGGCGTCGGCATGAGCATTGCGCCAGCGCTGGCGGAACGGGTGATCGCGGCATGAGCGTCGCGATGCCGTTGACCCGCACCCCAGGCGTCTCGATCTGGCTGCAGATCGAGAAGGCGCTCGCCGACGACATCCTCGGCGGCCGCGTGACCGGCCGCCTGGCCAATGAGCTGGAGCTGGCCGGCCGCTTCGGCGTCAACCGCCACACCGTGCGCCAGGCCGTGAAGGCGCTGGCCGAGCGCGGGCTGGTCGAGGTGCTGCACGGCCGCGGCACCTTCGTGCGCGAGGAGGCCATCGACTACGCGCTCGGCCGCCGCAGCCGCTTCGCGCACAGCCTCGCGAAGGCGCGGCGGGTCGGCGCGAGCCGGTTGACGCACGACGCCGAGCGGGTGCCCGAGCCCGAGGTGCTGGCGCTGCTGGAGCTGCCGGCCGGCAGCCGCGTGGTGCAGGTCGATTCGCTGGACGTGGTCGACGACAAGGTGGTCGGCGTCTGCACGCAGTATTTCCCGCTGCCGCGCTTCGCCGGCATCGCGCAGGTTTACCGCGAACTCGGCAAGACGCACCTGGCGCTGGCGCGGCTGGGCGTCGAGACCTTCGAGCGGCGCCTCGGCCGCGTGACCGCGAAGCTGCCGGAAAGGGCGGTGGCGCGCCAGTTGAAGCAGCCGACGGCGACGCCGATCCTCTACGTCGAGAGCGTCTATGTCGACGCGGCGGGCCGGCCGATCGAGTACGGCATCTCCCGGTTCAACAGCGCGATGGTGCAGGTGCTCGTCGAGCCTTGAGGCCATCGGCGTGACGTATGGCACAACCGGTTGCATCCCGCCACCGGGGGAGGGGCGGTGGTAGGCTCAAATGCGTTTCCAATCGCGTCTCCCATTGCCGATCCAAACGCTTGCCGCCCGATGCCCGAAGAAAACCGAGTCCCGACCGCGAAGCCTGCGAGCGTCGTGTTCGCCCGCATCCGGGAGTTCGGCAGTTCGTCGGTGGCCGAACAGGCCACGCTGAAGGCCCGGCTGGAAGCGCGCGCCGCGGCGGCCTTGGACTCAGTTCCTGCCAGCGAGCGCGTCGTGCTCGACGCCCGCGACGGCATCGCGATCGTGATCACCGCCGATCCGCTGGTGGCCTTCGACGTCGCGCAGCGCCTCGCGCGCAAGAGCCGCAGCCGGCGCTGCGTGGTCGGCCTGAACCACGGCGCCGTCAAACTGGTGACCGACGCCCAGGGCGGCCCGGCGCTGATGGGCGACGGCCTGAGCACCGCGGCGGCCATCGCCACCTTCGCGAAGCCCGGCCGCATGCTGGCCACCCGCAGTTTCCGCGACGCGCTCGATGTGAACTCGCCGGGCGCCGCGCGCCGGCTCGAGCTGGCCGGCACCTCGATCGACGACCAGGTGCGCACGCACGAGCTGTTCGCGATCAACCCGCAGGCGAGCCTGCAGTACCAGCGCCGGTTGCTGCTGGCCGGCATCGTCGGCAGCGCGCTGCTGATCGGCGGCGGCGTCGCGGTGCGTTGGGGGCTGGACGAGTGGCGCGAGGCCACCCAGGGCGCGGTGATCGTGTTCGACGTGAAGCCGCAGGCCGAGGTGTCGGTCGACGGCGAGCACAAGGGCAGCACGCCGCCGCTGGCGCAGATCGAACTCGCGAGCGGCCCGCACACGCTGGAACTCACTGCGGCCGGTTTCCCGCCGTACAGTACCGAGGTTCAGGTCGCACCGGGCGAACGCATCACCATCCAGCACCGCTTCGTCGCGACCCCGAAACCGGCCAAGGCCGGCAAGCAGGGCAAGGGTGGGTTCTGGCAGGACCTGCGCCGCCGGCTCGGAAACTGAGCCTGAGCCATGAACTCACCGGACACCGTCATCCACACGCACATCGACCCGCGCATCCCGCCGCAGCTGGGCCGCTACCGCATCCAGTCGGAGCTCGGCCGCGGCGCGATGGGCGTGGTGTACCGCGCGCAGGATGAACAGCTGGGCCGCCCGGTCGCGCTGAAGACGCTGTACATGGGCGAGGATGCCGCCGCCGAGCATGCGGTGCGTTTCCAGCAGGAAGCGCGCGCCGCCGGCGGCCTGAACCACCCGAACCTGGTGACGGTGTACGACGTGGGCCGCGACGGCGACTGGGCCTACCTGGCGATGGAGCTGCTCGAAGGCGTCGAGCTGCGCGACCGGCTCGCGAGCAGCCGGGTCTCGCTCGCGATGGCGGTCGACATCGTGCGGCAGGTAGCGCTCGGCGCCGGCGTCGCGCATGCGCAAGGCGTGGTGCACCGCGACATCAAGCCGGCCAACATCATGCTGGTGCACGGCCGGCACGCGAAGCTGATGGATTTCGGCATCGCGCGCATCCCCACGTCGGACGTGATCACGCAGACCGGCACCATCCTCGGCTCGCCCAAATACATGTCGCCGGAGCAGATCGCCGGCAACGAGATCGACCACCGGGCCGACATCTTCTCGCTCGGCGTCGTGCTGCACGAGATGCTGACCGGCACGACGCCGTTCAACGGCGCCGACGTGAACCAGCTGATGTATGCGATCGGCCATGCCGAGCCGGCGATCCCGAGCCGGCTGAACCCGGACGTGCCGGTGGTGCTCGACCTGATCGTCGCGAAGACGCTGGCCAAGCAGCCGGGCGACCGCTACCAGAGCGCCGAGGCGCTGGCCGCCGACCTGCTGGCCTGCCGCAGCAGCCTGTCGAGCGCGGCCGATGACGAAGCCGCCGACGCCGAGGCGTCGCTCGGCAGCGGTGTGTCGATGACCTCGTTCACGCCGCTCGCGCAGAGCTTCGCGACGACGCAGTCGATGACGCGCGCGTCGTTCGCGCCCGACATGACGCTGCTGTCGGTGTCGCGGCGCTTCGATTCCGAGGCCGCGCTGGCACGGCTGCGCGACGGCGACCTGCTGGTGACGCCCCCGCCACCGCGCCAGCGCTGGCGGCGCGGGCCCTGGCTGCTGGCGGCGACGCTGGCGGCAGCCTTGTTCACCAGCCTCTCCATCGTGTTCGGCTGAGCCATACGATGTCGGCACATCGATTGCCGAGCGTGTGAGCATGAATCACCGAATCCCCTTTTCTGCGCTGACGCTGGCCGTGCTCACCGCGCTGTCCCCACCGGCGCTCGCGCAGCAGGTGCTGCCCACCGTCACCGTGACGGCCACCCGCACCGAGACGCCGCGCTTCGACGTGCCTGCCTCGATCGACGTGGTCGACGGCGACAGGCTGCGCGACGGCCGGCTGCAAGTCAACCTCTCCGACGGCCTCGCCGGCGTGCCGGGCCTGCAGGCGCGCGACCGGCAGAACTACGCGCAGGACGTGCAGATCTCGGTGCGCGGCTTCGGCGCGCGATCGACCTTCGGGATCCGCGGCGTGCGCCTGTATGTCGACGGCATCCCGGCGACGCTGCCCGATGGGCAGGGCCAGATCAGCAACGTCGACCTGAACTCGGTCGAGCGCATCGAGGTGCTGCGCGGGCCGTTCTCGGCGCTGTACGGCAACTCGTCGGGCGGCGTGCTGCAGATCTTCACCGAAGAGGGTGAAGGCCGGCCGGCGCTGAGCTTCGGCGTGGCCGCCGGCAGCGATGGCGCGTGGCGCACCAGCAGCAAGCTGTCGGGATCCGAAGGCCGGCTGAGCTACCTGCTGAGCACGAGCCATTTCGAGACCGACGGCTACCGCGACCACAGCGCCGCGCGCCGCGACCTGGGCAACGCGAAGCTGGTGTGGCGCGCGGACGAGGACACCCGCTGGAGCGTGGTGCTGAACAGCGTCGCGCTGCCGTTCGCGCAGGACCCGCTCGGCCTGACGCGGGCCGCGTTCGATGCCGATCCGCGCAGCGCCGATGCAGCGGCGACCGATTTCGACACCCGCAAGACGGTGTCGCAGACGCAGGCGGGCATCGTGCTCGACCGGCGGCTGCCGGCCGGCAACGCGCTGCGCGTGATGGTGTACGGCGGGCACCGGCGCACCGAGCAGTTCCAGTCGATCCCGGTGGCGACGCAGGCCAACCCGCTGCACCCCGGCGGCGTGATCGACCTGCGGCGCGACTACAGCGGCACCGACTGGCGCTGGACCACGAAGACCACCATCGCCGACCGGCCGCTGACGCTGATCGGCGGCGTGGCCTACGACCGGTTGCGCGAGTTGCGCCAGGGGTATCTCGATTTCACCGGCGCCCCGGCCACGCCGCAGCGCGGCCAGCGCGGCAGCTTGCGGCGCGACGAGACCAACTTCGCGAACAACCTCGATCCTTATGTGCAGGCCTCGTGGCAGCCTGCCGCCGACTGGACGCTGAACGCCGGCGTGCGGCACAGCCGGGTGCGCTTCGAATCGCACGACAACTACATCGTCGGCGCCAACCCCGACGACAGCGGAAGCGCCGACTACAGCGCCACGCTGCCGGTGCTCGGCGTGCTGTGGGCGGCCAGCCCGTCGCTGCACCTGTACGCGACGGCCGGCAAGGGCTTCGAGACGCCGACGCTGAACGAGCTGGGCTACCGGCCGAACGGCGCGACGGGGCTGAACTTCACGCTGCAGCCGGCGACGAGCCGCAGCCTGGAGCTTGGCGTGAAGGCACGGCTCGACGGCATCGGCGAGGTCAATGCGGCGGTGTTCCAGACCCGCACGTCGGACGAGATCGTCACGCTGACGAACACCGGCGGGCGGTCGACCTTCCAGAACGCGGGCAGCACCCGGCGCACCGGGCTGGAGCTCAGCGCTGTCGCGGCCTTGCCCGAGCCATGGAAGGCGCAGGCCGCAGCCACCTGGCTCGACGCGCGCTACCGCGACGCGTTCATGACCTGCACCGCGACGCCGTGTGCGACGCCGAACGTGGCAATCGCTTCAGACCAGCGCATTCCGGGCATCGCGCGCAGCAGCTTTCAAGCGAGCCTGGCCTGGGCGCCGCCGCAAGGCTGGCGCGCCGGCGTCGAGGTGCGCGCGTTGAGCAAGGTGTTCGTCAACGATCTCAACTCGGATGCCGCCGCAGGACAAGCCACCGTCGGCGCGAGCGTCGGGCATGTGCTGCTGATCGGTTCATGGCGGCTCGACACCTTCGTGCGCGGCGACAACCTGTTCGATCGCTCATACGCGGGATCGGTGATCGTCAATGAAGGCAATGCCCGCTATTTCGAGCCGGCGCCGGGGCGCAATTGGGTGGGTGGCATCACCGGCCGCTACGCCTTCTGAGAGATCCCCGTAGCCCGGATGCCAATCCGGGATGTGTCGGACAAACCCCGGATTGGCATCCGGGCTACGGATTGGCTCAGGCCACCGTCACTCTCGATTCCTCCACCGCGACACGATCAGCGCGATCGGCCGCCCACTGGCGCCCTGCGCCGTCCCTTGCGCCGTCGCCAGAATCCAGCGCTCGCTCGGCTCCCCGGCGTTGAGGTCTTCCAGGTACTTCAGCAGTGCCTCGTAGGTCGAGAACTCGACCTGCACCCGCACCGTGGCATCGGCACTGCTGATGTCCACCGACACCGGCAGCACGCCGACCGTCGCCACCGATTCGAGCGATGCCAGGGCCGCGTCGATGGGCACGCGCTGCAGCCGCAGCGCCGCGTGCGCATCGGCCGCATACGCAGGCGGCGGTTGGCCCGTCACCGTGCCGCGGCGCGAGGTTTGGTGCACCAGTGCGTCGGCGCGCGCATTCCAATCCTGCATCTGCGCACGCACGCCGGCGGCATCCGCCCGCAGCGTCCAGCCCCATGCCGCCAACGCCACCGCGGCGAACAGCAGCAGCACCGTCACACCCCACCATCCGCGCCCGGGCGGCGAGCGGCGAACGAAGTCGACCTCGATCCGCTTCATGCCCACGGCTCCATCACGGCGTCCGTCAATCCGGCGCCGGACGACAAGGCCACCCGCAGGCCGTCGCCCTCCGCAAGCCCGAGGCTCAGCACCGTGCGCTGCAGCCAGGCCGCCGCGCGCTCGGGCGACGGCAGCGGCGAGCAGGTGGCCGCCGCGCTGAACACTGCGTCGCGGCCGGCCAGCACCACCAGGCTCTCCGGTTCGGCAACGACGATGCGCGACAGCGCCGCGCGCTCGTCCAGCGCCCGCGCGATCGCGGCCGTCCACCAAGGCTGCATGGCAGTCGCTCGCACACCTTGCGCCGCCAGCACGCGCTCGATGGTCTCGCGCGCCGCGGTCTCGATCGCGACGCCCAGCACCGCCTGTCCGGGCGGGGCGGCATCCAGCCACACCTCGCAGGGCCCGGCCAGGCCGGTCTCGTCGGGCGCCAGCGCCGCCGCCAGGCGCCGGGCTTCGGTCCAGCTGCGCAAACCCGGCACCGGCGGCACGATGAACGGCCGCGCCAGGCTGCCGGCGAGCCACAACGCGACGCGCGGCTTGCGCACCGCCGGGTCGGCCTTCAACGCCGCCGCGACGGCCGCGACGCCGGCCTCCAGCCCGTCGGCCTGCCGCCACTGCCACGGCTGCCCGTCGACGCGCCAGGCCACGCAGCGCTGCCCCACATAGGCCTGCGCCCCTTCAGATGGCACCGACGACACGCCGCACCTCCTCGATCGTGGTCTCGCGCTGCAGCACGCGCCGCACCGATTGCTGGTCCAGCGTCAGCGTGCCGCCCGCATAGGCATGGCGCTTCAGCACCGACAGCGGTGACCCTTCGGTCACGTGATCGCGGAACGCATCGTCGATCACATGCACCTCCGAGATCACGAAGCGCCCCTTGTAGCCCGAGCCGTGGCACAGCGGGCAGCCGACGGCCAGCGGCACGCGCACGCCGTGCTCCGCGACCACGCCCAACCACTGCGCCTCGCGCGCGGTCGCGTCGCGCTCGCCGGCGCATGCCGGGCACAGCCGGCGCATCAGCCGCTGCACGACGACGCCGTTCAGCGACGACATGAAGCCGAACATGTCGAGCCCGAAGTGCCGGAAGCGGCCGATGATGTCGGTCAGGCTGTTCGCATGCACCGTCGTGAAGACCGAGTGGCCGGTCAGCGCCGACTGCACCGCGATCTCGGCCGTCTCGGCATCGCGGATCTCTCCCACCAGGATGCGGTCCGGGTCGTGGCGCAGGATCGAGCGCAGCCCCTTCGCGAAGGTCAGCCCCTTGCGCTCGTTGACCGGAATCTGCAGCACGCCGGCCAGCTCGTACTCGACCGGGTCCTCGATCGTGATGATCTTCTCCAACCCGGTGTTGATCTCGGACAGCGCCGCATACACCGTCGTCGTCTTGCCGCTGCCGGTAGGCCCGGTGACCAGCATCATCCCGCTCGGCGCCATCGACAGCTCGCGGATCAGCGCCGCGCCGGTCGCGTCGAAGCCGAGCAGGTCGAGCGACACCGTCGCATCGGTCTCGCGCAGCTGCGCCTTGTCGAGCAGCCGCAGCACCGCGTCCTCGCCGAACACGCTCGGAATGATCGAGACCCGCAGGTCCACCCGCCCGCCCTGGATGTCGATGCGAAAGCGCCCGTCCTGCGGCAGCCGGCGCTCGGTGATATCGAGCTGCGCCAGCACCTTGATGCGCGAGATCACCTCTTCGGCCTGCGTCGCGCCGTCGAGCCGCGCGAAGCGGGCCATCACGCCGTCGAGCCGGTGCTTGACCGTCACGCCGCCGCGGTCGCATTCGAAATGGATGTCGCTCGCGCCGGCCTGGAAGCCGGCGCGGATCGCGCTGTCGACGAAGCCGACGATCGGCCCGTCGGCCACGGCCGTCGGTTTCGCCGCGGCACCGGCCTCCTCGCGGGCAGTGCTGCCCTCGCCTTCGCCAAGCCAGGTGCGCATAGCCTGCGCGCTCGCCGCGGCAGGTGGCAGCGTCTCGCCGATGCGGCCGCACAGGCGGCGCAGCTTCGCGTCGTCCCACGGGTCTTCCATCGCGAGCCAGCGCTGTGGCGCACCGGACCCGTTGACCGTGACGACGACGCAGCGCGCGAGCGCGGCCTGCTCCATCGTCAGCACCGACCAGTCGGCCGTCGCGGCGGCGGCACGCGCCAGCACCTCGACGCCCGCCTCCTCGCGCAGGCGGCGCTCCAGCTCGGGCCCGGGCGCGCTGCGCAGCAGCACGTCGAGCACGCTGCCGGCGCCGGCGCGGTGCTGGCGACGCGCGTCGGCGATCAGGGTGGGCAACGCATTGCTCATCGGTCAGCGCACTCCATTGGCAATGTCGAAGATCGGCATGTACATCATCACGACGATGCCGCCGACCAGCAGCGCCACCAGCAGCAGCAGCACCGGCTCGACCAGCCGCGTGGCCCGCTCGACGAAGGTGGTGAAGGCCGCGGCATGGCGCTGCGAGATGGTCTGCAGCACCACGTCGAAGCTGCCGGTGCGCTCGCCCACCGCCAGCAGCCGCTCGGCCACCGTGTCGGTGAGACCGGCCTGCGACAGCGTCGCCGACACGCGCTTGCCGCGCGCCAGGTCGACGCGGGCGCGCGCCACCGCATCGCTCATGCGCGCGCCGAGCCCCAGCGTCTCGCAGATCGCCATCGCTTCGTCGAGCGTGTAGCCGCCGCGGAACATCAGCGCGAGCGACTGGTACAGCTTGGCGAGCCGGAAGTGATCCCACTGGCGCTGCAGCGGGCCGATGTGCGAACCCACGGCGATGACGAAGCGCATCGCGCCGCCGGAGCGGATCCACCACGCGCCGCCCAGCACCAGCGCCACCAGGCCCGCAGCCACCTCGGCGGTGTGCTGCGACACCGCCTTGCTGAAGCCGAGCAGCACCTGCGTGGCGGTGCTCAGGTTGCCGTGGAAATCGGCATACATGCCCGAGAAGCGCGGGATCACGTACAGCAGCAGGAACAGCGTGATCAGCAGGCCCAGCGTCACGACAACGGCCGGGTAGATCGCGGCGCTGACCACCTGCTTGCGCAGCGCGCCCATCATCTCGTCGTGCACCAGGAAATCGGTCAGCGCGGTGCCCAGCGTGCTGGTGCGCTCGCTGGCCTTCACGCTCGCCACCAGCACCGGCGGGAAGGCCTGCGACTCCTGCATCGCTTTCGACAACGGCCGCCCTTCGCGCAGCGCGCGCAGCAGGTTGGACTGGATGTCGCCGCGCGCGCCCTGCGACGACTGCGCCTGCAGCGTCTCGAGCGCCTCGACGACGGTCATGCCGGCCTGCAGCAGCGTGCGCAGTTCGCGGCACCACCACGCCACGTTGAACGCCCCCGCCCCGCCGCCGAGCAGCGGCGCGCGCGCCGGTGCACTCGCCTGCGCCTCGGCGCCGACGAAGACCAGCCCCTCGCCCGCCAGCTGCGCCTGCACGGCCTGCAGCGAATCGGCCTGCGCCAGCCGCTCCAGCACGGCGGCCTGGCCGGGGTCGTAGTAGCGGACCTTGAAGTGCACGGTGGTGGCCGCCGGTTCAGCGCGTCAGGTCGGCGTCGTCGTCGGTGCCGCCGGGCGCGCGGTCCTTGCCGAGGCTCAGCAGCTCGAACTCCTGGCCCTGCAGGCCCGGCGCGCGGTACTGGTAGGGGCTGCCCCACGGATCCTGCGGCAGCGCGCCACGCAGGTACGGGCCGCGCCAGCGCGGCTCGTCGGTCGGCGCGACCAGCAGCGCCTGCAGGCCTTGCGCAGTCGTCGGGAAGCGGCCGGTGTCGATGCGGTAGGCCTGCAAGGCCTTGTCGAAGGCATCGAGCTGGGCCTTTGCGGCGGTGACCTCCGAGCGGCTGATCTGGCCGAGGAAGCGCGGGCCGACGATGCCGGTCAGCAGCCCGATGATGAGGATCACCACCAGGAGTTCGAGCAGCGTGAAGCCGCGTGCGGTGCGAAAGGAGGGGACGGTCATGATGTCGGCAGGATCGGTTTGGCCAGGAAGACCCATTGGTTGTACTGCGCGGCGGGCGGCATGTCGGCCAGGCCGTCGATCTGCAGCGGCGTGTGCCGCAGCGGCTGCGCCTCGCTGGTGCTGAACACGCCGCGCACGGTCCCGTCGGCGGCGCGCACGACGCCCAGCGGGCGGCCCGGCATCAGCGGGTCGGTGTAGAGCCGGCGCAGGTGGCGGCGCGTGCCGACGAAGCGGCTGTCGAGCAGCAGGTTGTCGAGCGAAGCGGGGTACTGCTTCAGCGAGCCCGGCGAAGCCTCGCGGTAGCGGGCGATGGCCTGCGCATACAGCGTGCCGATGCGCACCAGTTCGTCTTCGCGCTCGCGCTGCGCCGCGTCGGCCCAGCGCGGGCCGGCGATCGACAGGCCAAGCGACATCAGCGCGATCAGCAACAGCACGATCACGTAGGTGAAGCCGCGTGAGGGTGACTTACCAGCTCGCATACGCGCTCCCTTCTCGCGAATTGCCCGGCGCACCGCTGTGCACGTCGGACACGCCCGCGCTGCCGCCGCCGTCCGACCCCACCAGCACCCAGCTGTCGATGCGGTCGGTCACCGGATCGATCGGCATCTGCCGCAGGTAGCGCGCCTGCACCAGTTCCTGCAGCGCCGCCGGGTAGCGGCCACGGTCGGCGTAGAACTTGTCGATCGCGTCGCGGATCGCCGCCAGGTTCTGGCGCAGCACGACCTCGCGCGCGCGGTCGACATGCTCGGCGTAGCGCGGCACCGTGATGGCCAGCAGCAGGCCGATGGCGGCCATCACCACCATCAGCTCGATCAGCGTGAACCCGCGTGCCTTGTCCTTGTGCATGACCTGCATCACCAGTCCTTCAGCGGCACGCCGTTCAGCCCGCTGCGCGTGGAGCGGGAGAACACGTCGTAGACATCGGCGCCGGCCTGCGGCTGCTCGGCGGACGACAGGTAGCTGCGCACGCCCCAGGTCTGCTCGGCCGGCAGCTCGCCGCCGGCGAACGGGTCGCGCGGGATGCGGCGCAGGAAGACCAGCCGCTGCGCACCAGGCAGGCCGGTGTCGCCGCTGACCAGCGCCTGCAGGCTCGGCGGGTAGCCGGTGGCGCCGGCCGGCTGCGACAGCTGGCCCTTATCGTTGGCGCGCTTGTAGGCGTCGATCGCCTCGCGGATCTGCCACAGCGCCTGCTTCAGCTCGCGCTCGCGTTCGCGCTGCAGCGTGATCTCGGCGAGCGGGAAGACGGCCGCGGCGAGCACGCCCAGCACCGCCAGCACGACGATCAGCTCGACCAGCGTATAGCCCGCGGCGCGCGGGCGCCGCGGCATGGTGAGCGCGGGCAGCAGCTTCATTTGACGATCACCTTCAGCGGCGACGGCAGGGCGAACGGCTGCGCCGGGCTGTCGATGCCGAGCGGCTGCGCGCCGAGCACCGTCAGCTCGGCGGTGCCGGCAGCCGTCGCCTTCAGGCGCACGCTGAGCAGGCTGCCCTGGCCGCTCGCGCCGGTGGCCTGGTTGCGGATCGCGCCGGCCTGCACACGGCCCTGTTCGGCGTCGATCGTGCGGCTGAAGCTGGTGGCGGCGCCACCCTGCTTGAAGAGGTCGCCCTCGTCGACATCGACCACCGACAGCAGCGCCTTGCTGACCGAGAACTGCACCGGCGCGCCGCGCAGCGCGACCGGCGTCGCGAGGTTCAGCGTCGCGACGAAGGTCTCGCCGACCTTGACCTCGGCCGGTGCGCTCCAGCTGAGCGTCGGCGCGACCGCCGCAGTCGCGGACGTGGGCGTGAGAGCAGGCTTCGCACCCGGCACCGCCACGCCCGCAGCGCCGGCCACAGGCGCGCTGGCCCCCGCGGCGGGCGCGACGGCCGCCACGCGGCCCGCCATCGGCCGCAGACGCGGCGAGGTTTCGGTGCCGACCCACATCTCGGTCTCGTTCGCGTCGGGGCGGCGCAGGTTGCGCACGATGTGCGGCGTGATCGCGAGGACCAGCTCGGTGCGCGACGAATCGTCGAGCTGGCTCGAGAACAGGCGCCCCAGCACCGGCAGGTCGCCCAGGCCCGGCACGCGGCTCGCGTTGGAGCGGTCTTCGCTGCTGATCAGGCCGGCCAGGATCTGGGTCTCGCCGTCGCGCAGGCGCAGCAGTGTCGACGCGTTGCGGGTGCCGATCTGGTAGGCGAGCGTTCCGGAGTTGGTCTTGACCTGACCGGCCAGCGAGCTCACTTCGAGCGCGATGCGGATCGCGACGTCGTCGTCGGCGTAGATGGTCGGCTCGACCTCCAGCTTCAGGCCCACCTCGATGTAGTTGACGCTGTCGGAAATGAAGTTGCCGGTGCCGGTGGTGACGGTGATCACCGGCAGCTTGTCGCCGATCAGGATCTTGGCCTTCTCCTTGTTCTTCGCGCGGATGCGCGGGTTGGCCAGCGTGTTGAAGTCGCCGACCTCGCGGCGCAGGTTGACGAGCAGGCCGCCCACCGTCAGGCCGATGTTGTCGCGCGTCAGGTTGCGCACGTTGCCGAGCGTGAGCCCGGTGGCGCCGGCCGGCGGCAGCGGCGTCAGCGCGAAGGTGTCGGGGAACTTGATGCCCAGCTCGGTCAGGCGGGTGGTGCGGATCTCGATCACCTCGACGTCGAGCATCACCTCGGGCTCGTGCGCGTCGTACAGGGCCATCAGACGCTCGGCGAGCTGGATATTCTCGGGCGAATCGCGCAGCGCCAGCATGTTGGTGCGCTCGTCGACGAAGGGCTCGCGCACGCGCAGCATCGAGCGCAGGAAGGCAGCCGCACCCTTCGCATCGCCGCTGGAGAGGTAGAACACCTTGACGACCTGCTCCTGGTGCTCGCGCTGCTTCTCGGGCGTGTTCGGGTAGATCAGCAGCGTCTGGCTGTCGATCACCTTCTTCGCGAGCTGGTTGGTGCTGACGATCAGGTCGATCGCGTCCTCGACGCGCGCCGAGCGCAGGAAGACGGTGACGCGGGCGTCGGGGCGCACGTCCTTGTCGAGGATGAAGTTGATGCCGCTGTTGCGCGACACCACGTCGAGCACGGTGCGCAGCCCGGCGTCGCGGAAATCGAGCGAGATCGGCCGGGTTTCGGCGAGGCCCTTCTGGTTCGCACGCGCCTCGGCCTGGCGCACGTCGACCTCGATGCGGCGCTGGAAGGCGAGCAGGTCGGAGTTGCGCGGGTTGTCTTTCAGCGCCTGCTCGACCACGCGCAGCGCGGCGTCTTTCTGCCGCGCGGCGGCCAGGCGCTCGGCCTCGGTGAGCGCGGCGCGCTGGCGCTGCTCGGTGGCCACGTCGGCGAGCAGGTCGTCGATACGGCTGCTGTTCGGGCTCAGGGTCTTGGCGCGGCGCAGTGCCTGCTCGGCGATGTCGTAGCGGCCGGCGGCGCGCGCGGCGGCCGATTCGGCGATCAGGCGGGCCAGCGCCTCGGTGCGAGCCTGCACCTGGCCGCTGCGCAGCGTGGTGCTGTTCGGGTACTCCTTCAGGCCGGCATCGAGCTGGCTGAGCGCCTGCTCGTAGTTGCCGGCGCGCAAGGCCTGCTGGGCTTCGTCGCGGTAGCGCTGTTCGGCGCAGCCGGCCAGCAGCAGCAGCGCGAGCGCGAGGGGCAGCGTGCGAAGGGATCGTGCGAGGGTGGTCATGGAGCTGCTGACGTTCACTGCGGTGGCGGCGCGATGCCGATGGTGGCGCGCTGCCCGAGCGGCGGGTAGACGAGTTGCACGGCCTGGTCGGTGATGGATTCGACGAGGTAGCCGTCGTCGAGGCGCTGATCAACGGTCACCTCGATCGGTGCGCCGCTGCCCTTGACGAGGAAGACGATGCGGCCGCCTTCCGGCGTGAGCATCTGGCCGTAGAAGCGGTAGTTCATCGGCGGCGCCATCGGGGCCGGCGGCGGCGGCGCGACGACGGGTGGTGGCGCTGGCGGCGGCGGCGGCGCGGGTGGGAGGACCGGCTGGAAGAAATCGCGCTTGGCGGGCTCGAGGG